>JAFBAJ010000760.1 GCA_019247865.1 Acidobacteriota bacterium | reverse complement strand
TTCCTCTTCGAGCGAGCTGACCTCGATGCGATACGTGCCGGCGGTTTTGGCTGCGAGCGCGATGGGCTCGTCGCCCTGATCGCCGTTCGGCGAATCGATCTCGGCGAGCTTCGAGCCGTCCGGCGCGAACACGCGCACGAGCAGGTCAATGCCGCGCTGGTTGACTGCGGCCTTCAAAAACTGCCCCGTTTCGAGCGCGATGCTGTAAGCATGCGTTTCCTTCGCTTTCAGCTCGCGTGCAATGGGCTTGCCCTGTTCCAGCGGCTGCGCCGCGTCCGGGACGGCGGGCGAAGATGTTTGTTGAGCTAACAGCAACTGGGCCGTGCAGATAAGCATCACGCACAGCCGGAAGATGAGACGAGATGGTTTGCGCATAGGATAATGAAAGCCATGTTTGTGTGAATCTTATTTGAGCGTGACTTCCAGTGTGAAGTCTTCCTCATTCGCAGCCGGGAGCGCGTAGACGCTGATCCAATAATCTCCGCCCTCCTTTTTTGATGTCAAGAGCAGAGAATCATGAAAGCCTGCATGCTCTTCCGGCCGGGCTCTCAGGGCTTCTTCGACGACGTGTCCGGCGGGATGATGACCAGCTGGCGCTCCCCGACCTCTTTCGCTGTGACCGGCTTGAGCAGCTTCATCGCTTCGCTCCAACGACCGGGCGTGACGCTTTCGACGAACGGGTTTCTGTCCTCGCAGGTGGAAATGGGCGCGAGGTATTTATCATCCGGGTCTACGCTGGGACAATCATTCCCGCGATCCAGTCGCAGGTAATACTCCTGCCCCGCCGCGACCTCCAGGTTCAGGTGTCCCCACATCAAACGCGTGTCGAAGACATATTTCCCCGGACGCAGTCGCAGCATGAAATAGCGGCTGTTCCTGAGTCCCGCGAGCTTGAGCTTTTTCCCCACGTCTCCGTCCTGCTCGCGCTCTCCCAAATAGACCGGCAGCGTTTTGCTGAGGAACTTCAACACCACCGTGCCCTCGTCGAGACGGTATACGTACACCGTCGCCAGCTCTTTGTCCCCTGTCACCGCCGCCGCGCTTGCGCTCCCCTGCTGCGCACACGCCGCGCACGCACAGAGCAGGAGCCACAAACAGACCAAACCGACCCGACCCGTGTTCCTTCTCATCTCGTCCCTCTTTCGTAAACTTAAAGAGCCCCAACGTAATGCGGATTTTTTCAGGAAAGAAGCGCGCCCCACATCGGAACGCGCTTCCTTCGTTAATCATCACTCCCTAAAAGTAGTAATCTCGGAGTGAGCCATCAAGTCTGCCTTGACGCAGGCAGCATCGCTTGAAACCTGCGTCCTGAGCCACATGGACATAGATCATTTCGGCCAAGTTTCTCGATCAACTCTTTTTCACCGTGAACCACTCTCAAGCCGCGCTTGACACTTGTTTCGGATGGATAGCCTTGACGACGTTTGCTGGTACGTTCAAAAGGAGTAGGACTCCTCGAAATCATATTTGTTTGGCATGATTATCTCCTCCTTACGCCTTCGCGGATTCAAAAGTATAGCAGAACTCAATCCTCGATGGCCTCAACGCCAGGCTGCTTCAATCGCTCAATCTGTTCGGTTGCGCCGCTGCACATCGTCAGGCGCGGTCTAACTGTTTTATTGATGCTTGGCGTTCATGGCTTCGATTTATGCGTTGCCGATTTCGCGCAATCGTTCGACGACCTGGTTGATGAGCCAGTTGGGGGTGGAGGCTCCGGCGGTGACGCCGACGCGACGGAGTCCGGCGAGGTCGGCGGGGTTGATCTCGGCGGCGGTCTCGATGAGATAGCTGCGCGGGCATTGCTCCTGGCAGACGGCGAGGAGCTTGACGCTGTTCGAGGAGTGACGGCCGCCGATGATGTAGAAGGCTTCGACCTCTCCGGCGAGGGCGCGGGCGGCGTCCTGACGGTCGCGCGTGGCCGAGCAGATGGTGTTGACGATCTGCGGCTCGGCGTCGGCCTTGAGGCGCACGGCTTCGGCCGCGTCGAGAAAGGTTTGCAGCTTCAAGGTCGTCTGCGAGACGACGAGAGGTTCGTGCAGGTTGGGGAGTTTTTCGACTTCACCCGCGTCGCGCACGACGTAGGTGTTGTCGGGCGCGTAGCCGACGACGCCGATCATCTCCGGGTGGTCGGGGTTGCCGACGAGGACGACATCGCGTCCCTGCGCGGCGGCGCGCTCGGCCAGCTTCTGGACTTTGGTGACGAAGGGGCAGGTCGCGTCCACGACCTTCGCGGCGCGCGTTTCCAACTCGCGCTGCACCTGCGGCGTGACGCCGTGCGCGCGAATGACTGCGGTCACATTAGCTTCGACCTCTGCGGGCTCGTCGATGGTCTCGACGCCCTGCGCTTTGAGGCGCTCCATCTCCTGCGAGTTATGGATGAGCGGGCCGAGCGAGCGCACACGACCGCCCTCCGCGACAGCCTCTTCCACCATCTCGACGGCGCGCTCGACGCCGAAACAGAAACCGAACTCTTCAGCTAATAAGACTTCCATCTCTTCTTCTCTCTTCAAATCCCGCTGCCGACATCTTCGCCCGCGCGCGCGTGGCGTTGCCACTCTTCGCGCAGGCGGTCGCCGCCGGCCACGCGCTCGTCGATCCACTTGATCTCTTTCTCGATCAGCCAGCGCACGCCGCCGAGGAAATTCTTCTTCAGCTCGCCGAGCTGATGCGCCATATCTTTCGGCAGCACGGCATAGGACGCGTCGCCCAGATAGCGGAAAGCGTCGCAGACAGTGTTGCCGGTGCAGTAGGAAGCATCTTTCGTCTCTGACATAATTCTTAAAACCTCCGCGCCACTTATTCTAACACAAGACAGTTTCCCGCAAAGGCGCTGGAGGCGCAAAGAAAAGCAAGCATCTCTTTCTTAGCGCCACCAGCGCCTTTGCGGGAAACTAATCTTCGAGCGCGCTCTTGACCGTCGGCCACATCAGCTCGGCCCAGTATTCGTAGCCCGCGTCGGACGGATGAAAGTTATCGGCGGAGAAGAATTCCGGGTGCTGCGGAATCGTCTCGCGCGTCATCTCGTAGGCGTCGACGAGGAGCAGGCCGTGACGCTCGGCCAGCTCTTTGAGGCGCAGGTTGAAAGCGAGCAGGCGGCGGCGCACCTCCGCCTGTAAATACACTGGCACGGCCGGGGCGAGCGAGATGTCCGGCAGATTTGTGACGACGACCTGCGCGTGCGTCTCTCTGCGCAGGCGCGAGACGATCTCTTCGTAGTTGCGAGCGAACTCTTCTTCCGTCACGCTGCGGGCGACATCGTTGATGCCGATGCCGATGGTCACGAGCGTCGGGTGCGCAGCGATGCCGCGCGCGAGCTGCCCGCGCAGCAGGTCTGCGCTGGTCGCGCCGCTCACGCAGAGGTTCTGCAAGCGCGCCGCCGGGCGTTCACGCCTGATGCGGTCAAAGAGCCGCGCGACATAGCCGCCCTCTCTGGCTCCGACGCCGACGCCCGTCGAATCTCCGAGCGCGACGTACACGACAACCGCCTTGCTTTCATCCAACATCATCTCAGCCTCGTCTCAACGTACAGGCTCGCGCAGGATCGCTTCGGCGGCGACGGCGGCCGAGCGCGCGGCGGCCGGTTGAGCCTGATGCAGGCTGGCGATCTGCATCAGCGATTCGCCCGTGCGCGAGAGCATGCGTACCAGATCGCCCTCTTCGGCGCGCGTCTCTTTGACCAGCTCGTCCCACGTCATGCCGTCGGCCCACTGCGCTGCGGTCGCGGCGGCCGAAAAATTCATCTCCGGCGCGGGCTCCAAACCCTGCTTCCATTCTTCGGTTGCCACAGCGTAGGCCACGCGGTCGAACTCTTCGAGCGTACTGATGAGGTCGCCGTCCATCTCCAGCTCGCCGTAGTCGCGTTCGGCATCGGCCGCGAGCGCCGCCATCAGACCGGCCGCGCGCGGCGCATCCAGCTCTGAGAAGAGGCCGTGCCGGACGGCTTCGCCGACCAGCAGCGGTCGATCCACGTGGAGGTCTGCGAGCCAGCGCCCGCGCTCCGTGACGCGCTCCGCCTCCAGATTCAGATAACCAAAAGAAGAGAGCACGCGAGCACGCCGCTCGAACGGCTGCCAGACCTCCGCGCGCAGGGCTTCGATGCGGCGCTCTGCGCGCTCGACCGCTTCGGCGTCTTCGATGACAGACCAGAGTGCTTCCGCGCAGGCGCTGCGTTCGTCTTCATTCAACTGCGGCGGCGCGAGCTCGTCGATCATGTCGTTGATGAGGTTGACCGCTTCGTCCTCATGCTCGCGCGCGTCGCGCAGCTTAGGCTCCGGCAGCAGCTCATCCTTCCCGGCGCGCACAGCGGCGAAGGCCGCCTCCAACTCCTCCGCGCGCAAAGGATAAGTGCCCGCGTAAACTTTGCCGACGCGGTCCAGCGCGAAGCTGGCGCTGCGTCCGTCTTCGCGCAGGCCGACGACGCCGTCGCCGCGTCTGCGTGTGACGAGCACCAGTCGCTTGCCCGCGCGCCCGACGCCGACGATTCGGCCGGGCACGACCACTTCGTCGAGCCAGGTCATGATGACTTCAAAGCGCGTCTGCGGCAGCCGTTCGAGCAGGCGCGCACGCGCGCTCGCCAATCTCTCAAGGCCGCGCGCGACCGAAGCAGGCAGATGACAGCCGACGCTATCCAGCTTCTCTCGTATCCGCCGCTCGCTCTCTGCGCGCTCCTTCTCCGAACGCGCCACGCGCCGCGCGGTCTCTCGGTAAGCGAAACTTTTTTCCGCGATCTCGCGCACGTGCGCGAAGCTCTGATACGCGTCGAGCAGGTTGAGCAGCGTCGAATAGGTCGCGCGAAACTGGCTCTGCAAAGCGTCCGGCTGTGCTTCGAGGAGCTGCGCGATGCGTTCCGGGTCCTGATGCAGCCCCGGCGCGACGACGACGAAGCCCACGCGGTCACGCCCGCGCCGCCCTGCGCGTCCGGTCATCTGTTGCAGCTCCGAAGCGGAGAGAGAGCGCCAGCCGCCTCCCGTCCGCGCGTCCACGTTCGTGATGACGACCGTGCGCGCCGGAAAGTCCACGCCCGCCGCGACCGTCGCCGTCGCAAAGATGGCGTCGAGCAGGCCCGCCTGCATCAGTCTTTCAATGACGAGCTTCCACGCGGGGATGTGGCCCGCGTGATGCGAAGCGACGCCTCCCTTGATGATCGTGTTCCAGTGGCGATGCCCGCGCACCTCTGCGTGCTCCGCCGCGAACTCGCGCAGGATAGCTCGCCTCTCATCCCTCCGGCGCGTGTCGCGTTCGTCGCGCCGCGAGAGGGCTGCCTCCGCCGCGGCCTCGTCGCAGCGCCGGCGCGTCGGCAGAAAGACGATGGCCGGCAGCAGGTTGTAGGACTGAAGCGCCGCGAGCAACTGCGCGGGCGGCATCTCAGGCATCTTGAGCTTCAAAGCATTACTCCAAAAACAATCTCACGCAAAGGCGCAAAGGCGCAAAGAAAGCATGATTGCTTTTCTTAGCGTCTTTGCGCCTTTGCGTGAGACTTCTGCTTATCATCTATACCCACCTCTTCGTGATCGCCACGAAGTGTGCGGTTGCCGCTCCTGTCTTTGTCCGAGGCGTTCGATGTCCGGATGCAGGTTGCCGTCTTCATCCAGGAGCGGCGCGAGCTGGCCTTCGGGATAGAGGAAGGCCGCGCGCAGTGGGACGGGACGCGCGCCCGGACGAGAGACGACGCCGCAGGGAACGCCGCGCACCTCCTCCATCCACGCCGCGAACTCCTGCGCGTTGCCGATGGTCGCCGACAGCAGCAGCAGTCGCACGCGCGGCGGAGAGAGGATGATGGCCTCTTCCCAGACATGCCCGCGCTCTTCGTCGGCCAAGTAATGCGCCTCGTCCAGCACGACGAGGTCTGCGCGCAGCTGGCTGCCGCTCCGGAGCGCGTCGAAGAGCTGGTTGCGATAGATCTCAGTCGTCCCGACGATGAGCGGCGCGTCCGTGTTCTCTTTCCTGTCGCCCGTCAGGATGCCGACGCGCTCCGGCCCGAACTCCGCGATGAACTCCTGATATTTGGAGTTGGTCAGCGCCTTGAGCGGGCTCGTGTACCAGGCCCGCCGGTCTGCTTCAAGGAGCCGTCGAATCTCTTCGCGCGCGATCCAGGTCTTGCCGCTCCCGGTCGGAGCCGTGACCAGCACGTCCTCGTCTTCGAGCGCGGCGAGGGCTGCGAGCTGGAAAGGGTCCGGCTGGAAAGGCGCGGGCGCGGGCGTGCCGATGCCTTCGAGCAGTTTGCGCAGAGCGCGCTGCGCGGGCCTCGTCTCGGCCGGACGCACGGGCTCTTCGCGCGCGACCTGCGAACGCGACGGCTCATCCCTTCTGCGCCTTCCGCCCTCGGACTTCTTTCCCTGATCGCGCCTGCGACTCCGGCTCTTCTCGCGTGAACGTGGCATGGCAATATAATAGACCAAAAACGGTCTTGGGTCTTTGGACTTGGGGCTTTGCACGCAATTCAATCCGGAATGACGAAAATCAAAGAGCAAAGGCCAAAGACCCAAGTCCATCCATCCTTGCTTTTCCCCCTTCATCCTTTATACTTAACTCGCAACGCGGAAGGCTGTTTCCGCGTCTAAAAGGGGGTTGAGGAGCGGCTTCAGGCTGCTTTGCAGGAAGGAAGAGATGGCTGAGCTTTTCGAGGAATTTGAGGTCGAAAGAGTTTCGCGCTGGCCGATCATGCTGCGTTTGGTGGGCGGCTCGGTCGTGCTCCACCTGATTATGCTGGCCGTCGCTTTTTACGTCCCGGCGGTGCGCGACGCGCTCAATCTGGCTTCGACCTTCTCCGATTCGAGCTTTGTCGACAAGGATTACAAGAAGACGAATTTCGAGGACCGGGCGCAGATTCTCAACCTGCCTAAGTTCCAGTACCCGGAGGGCTATTTCCAGCCGGCGAGCGCGACGCCCATGCCCGACCCGTTCGGCGCGCAGATCGTCTCGACCGCTCCGCCGGTCGTGATGACGCCGCCCGTGCCGCCCATGATGGCGAAGATGCCTAAGGTCAAAGGCACGCCGCCGCCCGCGCCGTCGCCGAGCCCTTCGCCGTCCGTCGACCCGAAAGACCCGAACGGCCAGACCGTCGCCGCGTCAGAGCTGCCCAGGACTCCGGCCGAAGCCGATGCCGAGATCGCCAAAGTCGCGCAGGCCAACAACGTCTCGGAAGTTAAAGACGACGAGATCAATAAGAAGCCTTTCAAGGATTGGCTGACGAAGGCCAACACCCTCAAGACGGAGGGCAAGCTCGACCTGAACAAGCCGCTGGAGATCACGATCCTCGCGGAATTTGACGAGAACGGTAAGCTGGTGAGGCAGCCCCTCATCACGCAGAAATCGGGCGACCCGGTGCTGATCGAGCTGGCGAGAGATATGGTCGGGGCGATCATCGACAGCAACATGCTGAAGTTTCTGAAAGACCCGCAGACCCAGCGGCTGGAGACCAGAGAGCTCAACATCAAGATCACGCTCGATCAGCAGGCGCTGACGGGCAAGGTGCTGTCCGGCGCGGCCTCGCCCGAACGCGCACAACAGCTTTCTTCGACCTACAGCAAGATGCTCTCGCTCGCCAAGATCGCACGCGCGGGCAAGGACGAAGAGGCGCTGATCAAGAACACGAAGATCAGCTACGAAGGCAATCAGATCATCATCAATTTCGCCATGCCGCGCTCGGAAGCCAGCGACATGGTCAAAAAACAGCTGGCGCAACCGGCAACTTAAATGCACTCCGGTGCGTAACAGATAACGGGAACTGAATCTCTTTGCAGACGAATCGAATTCACAACGTATCGCTCTTCGTGACCGTCCTCTCGGCCTGCCTGCTGGCCGTCGGCGCGCCCGCGCAGGGCTATGCCCAGCCGGCGCGGTCGGTGGAGCTCTTCACGGCGGCCAGAGAGAGCACGACGGAGGGCGGCGACGAGATTCAGGACAAGACCCGGCGCTCGCTCTATCAGAGCATCCTGCTCAGACCGGCGCGCTCCTGCGTCTTCGACCCGCGCGCCTGCGAGCGCGTCTTTCCCGAAAACACCAGACCCCTCAACGGCAATCTCAGCCTGCTCATCGTGACCCGCCTGCCACGCGCCGCTTTAGCCCGCTAAAAATCCTGCGGAGTCGCCTGACGATACAAACGTGTCGCGGAAGAAGTTTTCACACGCACAGCTTCAAATCTGCACCCGCTTGCCTCAGGCTTTCATGCTCCATTACAATCGCATGTTTGGCGCAGAAGTGCGTCTGCAAGGATTTTTGACCGTGCGCTCGCGGGCGCGTCTTGCGATAGGAAAAGATTATGGGTTTCGATAAATTTCTGACCAAAGTTTTCGGTAGCAGCAACCAGCGCTACCTCAAGAGCATTCAACCGATCATCGAGCGGATCAACGAGCTGGAGCCGACCGTCAAGAATCTGACGGACGAAGAGCTCAGAGCGCGCACCGTTGAGTTCAAAGAGCGTGTCGCACGCGCCATTGAGGGCGCACGCGACCCCGAAGACCGCAAGCGGCGCGAGAAGGCCGCGCTCGACGAGCTGCTGCCGGAAGCCTTCGCCACCGTGCGCGAAGCTTCTATGCGCTCGACCGGCATGCGCCATTTCGACGTGCAGATGATCGGCGGCCTCGTCCTGCACGAAGGCAAGATCGCGGAGATGCGTACCGGCGAAGGCAAAACGCTGGTCGCCACGCTGCCCTCTTATCTCAACGCTTTGACGGGGCGCGGCGTGCACGTCATCACCGTCAACGACTACCTGGCCTCGCGCGACGCGGAGTGGATGGGACAGATCCACCGCTTCCTCGGGCTCGAGGTCGGCTGCATCCAGAACGACATGGACGACTTCGAGCGGCAGACGGCTTACGCTGCGGACATCACCTACGGCACGAACAACGAGTTCGGCTTCGATTACCTGCGCGACAACATGAAGTTCGACCTTGCGACCTGCGTCCAGCGCGGCCACTACCACGCCATTGTGGACGAGGTCGATTCGATCCTGATCGACGAAGCGCGCACGCCGCTCATCATCTCCGGCGCATCGGATGAAGCGACCGACAAGTACTACAAGGCGGACGCCATCATCCCGCAGCTCAGAAAGGGCAACAAGGATGAGGCGACGGGCAAGACGACCGGCGATTATCTGGTTGATGAAAAGCAGCATACGGCCGTCCTCACCGAAGAGGGCGTTGACCGCGCCGAAATGCTGCTCGGCGTCGGCAACCTGTACGACCCCTCGAACATGGAGATGCTGCACTGCGTCGAGCAGGCTTTGAAGGCACACACGCTCTACAAGCTCGACCACCAGTACGTCGTGCAGGAAGGCGAGGTCATCATCGTCGACGACTTCACCGGACGACTGATGAAGGGGCGGCGCTGGTCTGACGGTCTGCATCAGGCTGTCGAAGCCAAAGAGGGCGTCAAGATCGAGAAGGAGAACCAGACCTTAGCGACCATCACGCTGCAGAACTACTTCCGCCTCTACGAAAAGCTGTCGGGCATGACGGGCACGGCCGAGACTGAGGCCGCAGAGTTCCATTCGACCTACAAGCTGGATGTCGTCGTCATCCCGACCAACATGGACATGATCCGCAGAGATCATTCCGATGTCATCTATCGCACGCTGCCGGAGAAGTGGGACGCCGTGGTCGAAGAGATCAAGGAGTGCTACGACAAGGGGCAGCCGACGCTCGTCGGCACGGTCTCGGTCGAAAACTCCGAGCTTATCGCGCGTCGCCTCCAAAAAGAGGGCATCCCGCACAACGTCCTCAACGCCAAGTATCACGAGCGCGAGGCGGAGATCGTCGCGCAGGCCGGACGCAAAGGCGCGGTCACCATTGCGACCAACATGGCCGGTCGCGGCACGGACATCCTGCTCGGCGGCAACCCGGAGTTCATGGCGCGCGAGTTCCTGAAGCGCGAAGAGATTGACCCGGACGAGGCGACCGACGAGCAGTGGGAGAAAGCTTTAGCGGAAGCGAAGCGCATCGTCGAAGAGGAGCACAAGGAGGTCGTCGGCATCGGCGGTCTGCACATCATCGGGACCGAACGACACGAGTCGCGCCGCATTGATAACCAGCTCCGCGGCCGCGCCGGACGCCAGGGCGACCCTGGCTCCAGCCGCTTCTTCCTCTCGCTGGAAGACGACCTGATGCGTATCTTCGCGGGCGACAAGGTGCGCGCGCTGATGGAGCGTCTGGGGATGGAGAAGGGCGTCGCCATCGAATCGAAGATGGTCTCGAAGCGCATCGAGGGCGCGCAGAAGTCCGTCGAGGGACGCAACTTTGAATCGCGCAAACACCTGCTTGAGTATGACGACGTGATGAACAAGCAGCGCGAGACCATCTACGGCCTCCGCCGCCAGTTGATGGAAGAGCCGGATCAGCGCGAGTTCCTCATCGGCGATACGGGAGTCGCGCATGACCTGCTCGCGGACATGTCCAAGCAGTACATCAATCCGGATGCTTCGCCGGACGACTGGGACGTGGAGAACTACACCATTCAACTGAAGTCCACGTACGACTTCGACCCGATCGCGGAAGGCATGGATTTTCAGAACGCCACTTCGCAGGAACTTGAAGCGGCGATCTGGGAGAAGCTCAAGGCCAAGTATGAAGAGAAGGAGACGGCCATCGGCGCGGAGGCGATGCGTACCTACGAGCGCATCATCATGCTCAACATCATCGACGCGCAGTGGAAAGACCACCTCCTCTCAATCGACCATCTCAAGCAGGGCATCGGCCTGGTCGGCTACGGGCAGAAAGACCCGCTCGTGGAATACAAGAAGCAGTCGTTCGATCTCTTTCAGGAGATGCTTGACCGCATCGACACGACGACCATCCGCTCGCTCTTCAACCTGCAGGTCGTGACCGAGCAGCCGCCAGAGGTCTTGCAGCAGCGTCGCCCGCTGCGTCGCCCCTCGCAGTTGCAGTTCACGGGGCCGAATCAGGGCGCGGCCGCGGCCGGTGAAGAGGCGGGCAAGGTCAAGACCATCACGCGCGACCAGCCCAAGGTCGGGCGCAATGAGCCGTGCACGTGCGGCTCAGGCAAGAAGTATAAGAAGTGCTGCGGCGCGGGCGTGTGACCGCAGCATGTTTGCAGGAGAAAGATATGGCTTGCCCTCGCCACACACGCAGCGCGAAGCTTATCTTCGTCGCCGCCCTCTCGCACTGTCTTTCACTCTGTCTTTTAATGTTCGGCGGCTCGCCTGCGTCCTTCGCGCAGGCGAGCCAATCGGCGAGCAGTCCTCAAACGGATGCACGTGAGCAGGCCGTCAGGCTTTATGAAGCGGGCGACGCGGCGGGAGCCGCCAAAGCTCTGCAAGCCTTCGTCAAGCAGCAGAAGACGGACATTCGCGCGTGGCATTATCTGGGACTCGCGCTCGCCCGGCAGGGACGGACGAAGGATGCGCGCAAAGCATTTGAGAAGTCTGCCAGACTCGCAGATGAACTGGTCATGAACCAGATGGAAGGTTTCACGGAGGCTTACGACCTTGCGGCCGGTCTCGCTGCGTACAAATCGCTGCTGGTCGAAGGCGCTGACAGCGCCGACAAATATCTTGAGCTGAGTGTCAAACTCAGCACATCGAAGGTTGCTGAATGGCAGGACCGCGCGGTGTTTCTGCGCGACTTTGCTCAGCTGCGTGATGAAACGCAAGTGGGAACTATTTATCCCCCGAAGGAGGTCACGGAGAAGGCGCGGATTCTCTCCAAACCGAGTCCCCATTACAGTGAAGAGGGACGCCAGTATCAGGTCACGGGAACGGTTGTGCTCATGATGATCTTCTCCGCCGACGGAAAGGTGCGGGGCTTGATTCCGGTCCACACTCTTCCGCATGGCCTGACGGCAGAGGCCATCAAAGCCGCCCGCGCGATCAGGTTTATCCCGGCCATGAAAGACGGCAAGCCCGTCTCGCAGTTCGTGCAGGTCGAATACAATTTCAACATCTACTGAGTTGCTTTCATGAGCGCAGGCGTCACTTCCACAAATCCTCTGGTGCAGGCCATCGTCGCGGGCACGGCTCCGGCGGCGGCGCGGATCATGGCTGCGCGCGGCCTGCTGCCGCTCGCGCAGGCGGATCTTCTGGAAGCCCTCGTCGCACTGCGCGCGAGCGACGAGGCGGAGGTCGCGCAGGCGGCCGAAGCGACGCTCGACTCGCAGGAAAAAGAGGGGCTCCTCGTCATCGCCAAAGACGGCGAGACCGCGCCCTCCGTGCTCGGCTATCTGGCCGCGCGCCCCAACCTGGAGCGCGAGATTCACGAAGCGGTCGCGCTCAATAAGGGCACGCCGGACGAGGCGGTCGCGCTCCTCGCTTCCATCACGCCCGACGGCACGCTGCTGGAGCTAATCACGGTCAACCAGCAACGCCTGATCCGCGCGCCGTCCATCATCGAAGCCGTCATCAACAATCCTGCGCGCACGCCCGAAGCCGAGCGGCGCGCGAAAGAGACACGCCGCGAGTTCTTTGAGAAAGAGCGCGGCGCACAGCAGATCGCCGGAGAGCTGCGCGCGCAGGGGCGTGTTGCCGCCGCCGAATTTATCGAGAGCGCGGAATCGGTCGGAGCCAATGGCGGGCTGGCGCTCGAAGATGCCTGGCTCATCGCGCAGCACATCGAAGTCTCGGATGTGGACATAGACGATTCGTGGCTTCTGCTCGAACGGATGGAGGAGTTCTTCGAGGAGAGCTACGAGCAACGCGTCGCCAACGCCGAGCGCATCATCGGCGAGACGAGCCGTGAGGGCGAGGTCACGCCGGAGCGCATTTCGCTCATTCGCCAGATCATCATGATGTCCGTCAAGGATCGCATCAAGCTGGCGATGAAGGGCGACCGCGAGGCGCGCGGCATCCTCATCCGCGACTCGAACAAGGTCGTCGCCACGGGCGTCATCCATAACCCGCGCCTCACCGATCAGGAGGTCGAAAACATCTCCGCCATGCGTACCGTCTCGGACGAAGTCCTGCGGCTCATCTCGATGAACCGGGCGTGGGCGCGTTCCTACTCGATCATTCATAACCTCGCGCGCAATCCGCGCACGCCGATCGCGACCGCGATGTCCATCCTGCCGCGCATACGCACCAAAGACCTTCAGCACATCTCGCAGAGCCGCAACGTCTCCGAAGCCGTCCGCCGCCAAGCCTACCGCCTCTCGCAAACTCGCACCGGACATTAGAAAGATTAGCCACAGAGGGCACAGAGCACACAGAGGAAGTTAAGAACCATCTTTATCTTCTCTGTGTTCACTGTGCCCTCTGTGGCTAAATTTATTGACTATTAGCACGCGGCGCTCGTAGAATCCGGCTGCTCCAAGAAAGAGAGGTCACATGATTTACAGCTTAATTTCGTGGGTGGTCTTTGGACTGATTGCGGGCGTCATCGCCAAGCTGTTGATGCCGGGCAAAGACCCTGGCGGATGCGTCATCACTTCGCTGCTCGGCATCGCGGGCGCGGTGGTCGGAGGTTTTCTGGCGCACCTGCTCGGCATCGCCGGAGAGACCGGGCGATTCGGCGACCGCGGCTTCCTGATTCGGATGGTCTTCGCCATCGTCGGCGCGGTCATCCTCCTCGCAGTCTATCGCATGATCGCAGGGAAGCGCGCGTAGGTTTAAAATATTTCGGAGCTTTTTCTGAGGACAGACCACGCGACATCTGTCAGCGTGTGGCTGGCCGCGCCCCACCACAGTCCCGCGAAGGCGGCCAGCGCGGCATGCTTGCCGACCGTCTGCGTGAGGCCGGTCTCAATCGCCCCCCACGCGCTGACGATCTCCGCGAAAGAGGGCGGCGCGCCGCTCACCACCAACGCACGCAGGTAGACGGCCGCCGCCACCACGAGCGCGATGACCAGCGCAAAGTAGACGACGCGAATCAGCGTCCCGAAGATGATGCCGTGCGACCATCTGGAACGATGCCGAAAGAGCACCTTGTACGGCCACCACAGAAAACGAAAGACGCCCCACCGCGTGTACTGCCGCGATTGAATATCCAGATCAGGCCCGAACATCAACCCGCCGAAGAGCATCGCACACGTCACAATCGTCGCCAGCCCCAGGCTCCCTGCGACGCCCCACGCCGCCGCGAACGTCGGCACCGCCAGCATCACCGTAATCGCGTCATGCGTTTTTCCAGAAGGCATCCTGCAAGCTTTCCTCCAACACCTATTCTAACCCGCACGGGCAAAATAGTTCGCCTGTTTTTTTAGCTTTCAGATTACGGACGCAAAAATATTGACAGGAGCAGAGGAAGACTTCTACTCTCTAGCTCCCCAAAAGAATGATCAAACGCTATCCCTTAATCTCCTTTTTTGTGCTGGCCTATGGTCTCTCGTGGGGGAGTTATTATCTCCTGTCCGGCCCCTTCCTCTTTCCCTTAGGAGCATTTCTCGCGGCGCTCATCATGGCGGGCGTGACGGGCGGAAGAGGGGGGCTCAAAGATTTACTGAAACGCTGCGTGCGCTGGCGCGTCGGGCTCAGGTGGTACGCGGCGGCGTTGTGCGTGCCGGTTGCGATCTATCTGAGCACGATGGCGCTCGGCCTCCTGCTGGGAGTGCCACGGCCGAGAGCGGAGCAGTTCGGTCACTGGTACAGTCTCTTCTTATTTTTTCCGGTCGCGCTGATCGACGCTCCGTTGTGGGAGGAGCCTGCGTGGCGCGGTTATGCTCTGCCAAGATTTTCGGACGAGCGTTCGCCGCTGGCTAACACCTTGCTCCTCGGTTTGCTGCTGGCCGGATGGCACGTGCCGATTGCGCTGAGCGGAGGCAAGGCCATTGCCGCGCCGTACCTGATCGCCACCGTTGCTTCTGCTGTGGTCACCAACTGGATCTATTACAACGCGCGTGAGAGCGCTTTGTTTGCCATCCTGTACCACACCGCAGCGAATGCTTTGAGCCTCTATCTCTTCTCGATGTTCTCCGGCCCGCATCTCTTGAAACTCTACTGGCTGTTGGCGGCCGTGAACTGGTTCGTTGCGCTCATGGTCATGCTGTTGACCGGAAGAACTCTGCAAGGCCGAACGCATGCGAAGACCGCGCCGGTCAGGTCTTGAACACACCTCTCGATTTCCATTTCTTCGGATAAATTTCCACGAAAAGTTACTGCGCAGAGCGTGGCATGAGTCATGCTGTGTGTCTCGTCCGATGCTCTTGAAACATCGCAAGTTACGCACAAATCCTCGGCTTTGAAGATCAAGGGGTTCTTATTTGAAACAGATGCCTGCCTGGTTGATTCAGGCTGAAACAACAGCGGCGGTCAGAACCATTTTTGGAGATCATCACATGAAAAATCAGATTCGATTCAAGACCACTTTGTGGTTGGTCATGATTCTATGTTGCAGCTCGCTCGTCATGGCGGCGACGCCGGGCCATCTCGATGCGAGCCTTAATACGGTGCTCGCGCCGAACGATGGGGTCAGCGCGATCGTGTTGCAGGCGGACGGCCGTGTCGTCATCGCAGGCAGGTTCGCGCAGGCGGACGGATTGGTGCGACATCACTTCGCACGGCTCAACGCGAACGGCAGTGTTGATGCGAGCTTCAACGTGCCCGGCGGTCTGAACGAAATCAACAGCGGCGTAAGGGTGCTGAAGCTTCAGGCCGATCAGAAGATCATCGTCGGCGGCATCTTCACGACCATCGGCGGAGCGACGCGGCAGGCGCTGGCGCGGCTCAATCCGAACGGAAGCGTGGATCCCTCTTTCAACGCGGGAGATATTTTTAATGTCGTCTCCGATCTGGTCATTCAAGCGGACGGCAAACTGGTCGCGGTCGGCGTCGGCGCGGATGGTCAGGCGAAAGTCGCGCGGCTCAACGCGGACGGCAGTGTGGACTCAAGCTTCTTTCAGGGCCTGACCTCGTTCGGCACGTTCCAGGCCGTCGCGCTTCAGGCGGACGGAAAAATTCTGGTGGGCGGAGTCTTCTTCTATAACGTCAACGGCACGAACTACAACAGCCTCGCGCGGCTCAACGCGAACGGCAGCTTCGACGAATCCTTTACCATCAAAACGACGAGCATCTTCCAGACCTTCGTCACCAAAATATTTCCGCAGCCGGACGGCAGGCTCTTCGTGTCGGGCGATTTCGAGACGATCAATAATATCGAGCGCCACTCCTTCGCCAGATTGAATCAGGACGGCAGCGTAGACGCGAGCTTTGTCCCGCAGACGACCGGCGCGGAGATCATCCTGGGCCTCGCCGTGCAATCGAACGGACGGGTCATCATCGGCGGCGTGAATTTTTCGGCGGTCGCGGGATTCCCGCGCGGCAACCTCGCGCGGCTGCTCCCGGACGGCAGCCTCGATACTTCGTTCAAGAACGGCACGGGCGTCGGCGGCCGTGTGGATGCGCTCGTGCTGCGCGCCAACGGAAAGCTGCTCATCGGAGGTGAGTTCGCAGACTATAACCGGACGCCGCGCACGGGGCTCGCGCAGATCAACACCAGCGGGGCCACCGCTTATGACAGTGACAATGACGGCCTGGCGGATGTCGCGGTCTTTCGTCCGACGAACGGGACGTGGTATGCGGCGCAGTCTGCCGCGGGCTTTCGTGCGACGCAGTTCGGCGCGAGCGGAGACCTCATCGCGCCCGGCGACTATGACGGCGACGGCCACATGGACACGGCTGTCTTTCGTCCCTCGACGGGCTACTGGTATCTCCTCAACAGCTCGAACGGCTCGTTCCGCTCGGCGCAGTTCGGGCAGGCCGGAGACGTTCCGGCGACCGGCGACTACGACGGCGACGGCAAGACGGACATCGCTCTCTATCGTCAAAGCACGAACACTTTCTATCTGCTGCAAAGCTCCGACAATAGTTTCCGCTTTCAGCAATGGGGCGCGAGCGGCGACCTGCCGGTGGCCGGAGACTATGACGGCGACTCCAAAGCGGACTTCGCCATCTTCCGTCCGGCGAGCGGCGCTTTCTACCTGCTCCTGAGCGCGGACGGCAGCGTGAGAGGGCAACAGTTCGGGCAGAGCGGAGACCGACCGGTCGCAGGTGATTACGATGGCGACGGCAAGACGGACCTCGCCGTCTATCGCCCGTCAACCGGCGAGTGGTACATCCTGAACAGCGCGGACAATAGCGTGAGGGGCCTCGCGTGGGGCACCAACGGAGATGTCCCGTCGGCCGGAGATTACGACGGCGACGGCTATTGGGATGTAGCGATCTTCCGGCCTTCGACGGGCGCCTTCTATCTCCTGCGAAGCACGGACAATGCTCTCAGCGCGCAGCCGTTCGGAACGCTCGGAGACGTGCCGGTCGCTTCGGCCTATTAAAAAATTTCACGCCAAGGCGCAAAGACGCAAAGAAGAGCTTGAATGCTTTTCTTTGCGTCTTTGCGCCTTGGCGTGAGATGACGTGGGCGGCGAGTTGATGGCCGCGTGCGTTGCTGCTCCCTTTCAGCAACGCACACGGCTTGCCCGTGTATCCACTCGCCGCCCTTTGGTCGT
The DNA here is from genome assembly GCA_019247865.1 of Acidobacteriota bacterium. Taxonomy (GTDB): domain Bacteria; phylum Acidobacteriota; class Blastocatellia; order Pyrinomonadales; family Pyrinomonadaceae; genus JACMLC01. Next base: position 351 of record JAFBAJ010000760.1, on the reverse strand, counting down.
CATCTCCGGGGAGCTTCAGAGCGAGTTCAAAAAGGCCAGCAGTTGATTCCGCTGCCCCGTCTGGAGCGCGTTGAAAGCGTTGCGCGCATTCAGCGCCTGCCCCGCGTGACGCTGGATGGCCTCCTGCGCGTTGAAGGTCAGGCCGTCGTGCATCAGTCGATTGCGCGTCCTGAGCCCCCACAACGGAGCCGTCCGAATCATGTTGGCCGTCGCCGCGTAATCGGGCGTGTTCAGAAACGGAATGCCGTCGCCGGTTCCGATGTTGTGCAGTAGAAAGTCGCTGTACGGATGGATGACTTTGTTGCCGAGCGCGTTCGGGACGACGAAGGTTCCGCCGTTGATGACTGAGCC
>JAFBAJ010000687.1 GCA_019247865.1 Acidobacteriota bacterium | reverse complement strand
AGGTCTTGCAGTACGTTCCGCAGCAGTCCTTCTTCGTTTACGCAGACAGCTCGACGATGCAACGTGTGGCGAATCATGCCCGCGTGCGCTGGGTCGGACGCTACACTTCTGAGAGCAAGATCGAGCCGCAGCTTCGCGCGCAGCTCGGCGGCGCGCGGGGCGCTGGACAGATGCAGCCGCTCGAGACGAGCACGCAGGGCACGGCCGTCTTCGATGTCGCGGTCTTCGCACGCGCGAATGTTGATGAAGTGCAAGCTGAGTTTAATGGCCTGTCCGTTGGCGCTGTGCGGAACGTCATCCGCTTGCCGCACAACTTCTTCAACGTGCTGCGCGTGGAGCTTCCGCTGAACGAGGTCGAGCGCGTGGCGTCGCTGCCGGACGTGGTCAGAATTGATCCTTATTACACTCCGAACAAAGAGGACGAGCGTGCGGCGCAGGTCGTGGCGGGCAATTACGCGAGCACGACTTCGCTCAACGCGCCGGGCTACAATCCGCTCACGCAGTTCGGCGTAGACGGGACGGGCGTCACTGTTTCTGTCGTAGACGACGGCGTCGGCATTCCGGGCGACGGCGGCTTTTACATCACTTCGAGCAACGCTGTGCATGGCCCGCTGTACAGTGCGACGGCGACGGCGTCCGGGCACGGCCACTTGAACGCGACGATCATCGCGGGCGACGCTCCTTTCTCGGTGCTCGATCCGACAGGCTACAACTACGGCAAGGGCGTCGCGCCGAAAGCGCACATCATCAACATTCCGTTCCTGCGCTCTGGCTACACCGGGACGGAAGCCAGCACGGTCAACGACACCCTCGTCACCGCCGGGCCGAACGGCGTCAAAGGTTTTATCTCGAACAACAGTTGGGGCAACGGCACGAACTCGAACTCTTACGATTCTTACGCGGGGATGTACGATGGTTTCGTGCAGGACGCGAGCACGGCCGCGACGATTGATCCGATTCTGCTGGTCTTCTCGGCGGGCAACTCCGGCTCTTCCGGCCTGACCAGACCTAAGGTCGCCAAGAACCTCATCGCGGTCGCCAACGCCGAGAACATACGCACTGAGATTCTGCCTTCGGCGAACAACATTGACGACCTCGACAGCAGCTCAAGTCGCGGCCTCGCCGCAGACGGGCGCATTAAGCCCGACATCTCTGCTCCGGGCACGGCCATCACGGGCGGGCGTTCCGGCACTGATTCGCTCTTCGGCAACATAGACACTTTTCATCGCTGGAGCGTCGGCACCTCGCACGCCGCGCCGCAGATCGCAGGAGCCGCAGCCCTCTTCACGCAGTTCTGGAAGAGCGGGCACGGCGGCGCGAATCCGTCTCCGGCGCTGGCGAAAGCAGCGCTCTTGAACAGCACAGTCGAGATGAACGGCGTCGGCTCGTCGGCCGCAGTTCCGAACGGAGCGGAAGGCTGGGGCCGCATCAACATGAAGTTCATGCTCAACACGGGCGTGCCGATCAAGTACGTCAACCAGTCGGTCGAGTTCTCCAATCCTGGCGAGTCTACCGTGTTCACGGGCAAGATCGCCGATGCAACGAAGCGCGTGCGCGTGACGCTGGTCTGGACAGACCCGCCGGGAGTCGGCAATCCGGCTCTGGTCAATAATCTGGATTTGACGGTCAACATCGGCGGGACTGTTTATAAAGGGAACGTGTTCAGCGGCGGCAACTCGACGACAGGCGGGAGCGCGGACACTTTGAATAACGTCGAGAACGTCTATCTTCCGGCGGGCATCGCTGCCGGGACGCCCGTCACTATCACCGTCTCGGCGACGGCGCTCAACGGTAACGGCATTCTTGGAAATGCAGATGCGACGGATCAGCACTTCGCGCTGGTCGCTTACAACTTCAGTTCAACAAGTCAGGCCAAGCCCTCGGACTTTGACGGCGACGGCAAGAGCGATGTCGCGGTCTTTCGTCCGTCGGGCGGCGTCTGGTACGCGTCGCAAAGCTCTGACGCGCAGTTGCGCGTGCAGCCCTTCGGGCTCTCGACCGACAGCATCGCGCCGGCAGATTACGACGGCGATGCTAAAACCGACTTTGCGGTCTTTCGTCCGAGCGACGGCAACTGGTATATCCTGCAAAGCACGACGGGCACTGTTCGCACACAGCCGTTCGGCGCGAGCGGCGACGTGCCTGCGCCCGCGGACTTTGACGGCGACGGCAAAGCCGACCTGGTTGTCTTCCGTCCGAGCACGGGCGGTTGGTACATCTTCCAAAGCTCTGACAACTCGTTCCACGCGCAAGGCTTCGGCGCGAACGGCGACAAGCCGGTCGCAGGGGACTACGACGGTGACGGCAAAGCAGACCTCGCGGTCTTTCGTCCGTCAGCGGGCGCCTGGTATGTTCTCAGAAGCTCGGACGGCTCGTTCCTCGCGCAAGCCTTCGGTGTCAGCACCGATCTGGTCGTCGCTGGAGACTACGATGGCGACGGCAAGCACGACCTGGCCGTCTTTCGTCCGAGCGCAGGAGCCTGGTATATCCTGCAAAGCTCGAACGGCGCGTTTCTGGGTCAGGCTTTCGGCCTCGGGACGGACATCCCCGCGCCGGGCGATTTCGACGGCGACGGCAAGACTGATGTCTCTGTCTTCCGTCCCTCGACCGGCACCTGGTACATCCTGCAAAGCACCAGCGGCTTCCGCTCGCAGCAGTTCGGCGCGAACGGCGACAAGCCCGTGGAGGCGGCTTACGTGCAGTAAAAAAAGGAATCTCCCGCAAAGGCGCAAAGAAAACAGTTAAGCTTTTCTTTGCGCCTTTGCGAGAAACTGGTTTTATGTCATAGTTTGCTCAAACCCGAACATGGCGGCGGTTTGAATCGTATTATGCTCGGAGGAGATTAAAAGAGAGATGGGAATACTTGACCGCGTTAACCCTTTCAACCAGTTTATCGAAGTCATCGAATGGCTCGACGATTCGAGCAACACGATGCTCTATCGTTTCCCCGTTCAGGATCAGGAGATCAAGAACGGCGCGAAGCTGACCGTGCGCGAATCGCAGGCCGCCGTCTTCGTCTTTCAGGGACAGGTGGCGGACGTGTTCGGCCCCGGCATGTACACGATTGACGGCGGCAACACGCCGATCCTCTCGAAGATCGGCGCGTGGAAGTACGGCTTCAACTCGCCCTTCAAATCCGAAGTCTATTTCGTCAACACGAAGCAGTTCACAGACCTCAAGTGGGGCACGATGAATCCGGTCATGATGCGCGACGCCGATTTCGGAATGGTGCGCCTGCGCGCCTTCGGCATCTACACCATCCGCATCAGCGACCCGCGCGCCTTCATCAAAGAGGTCGCGGGCACGAACGCACACTTCGAGACCGAGAACATCGAAGGCCAGCTCAAGCGATCTTTGGTGAGCGGCTTCACGGACGCGCTCGGCGAAGCGAAGATTCCGGCGCTCGATCTGGCCGCGAGCTATGACGAGCTGAGCAAGATCGCGCGCGACAAGCTGCGCGAAGAGTTCGCCACCTTCGGCATCGAGCTGACCAAGTTCTTCGTCGAGAACATCTCGCTTCCGCCGGAGGTCGAGGCGGCGATGGACAAGCGCACCTCGATGGGCGTCCTCGGCGACGCGCAGCGTTACGCGCAGTTTCAGGCGGCCGACGCGATGCGTGATGCGGCGCAGAATCCTTCGGGCGGCGCGGGGCTCGGCGCAGGGCTCGGCGCGGGCTTTGCCGTCGGCGGAGCGATGGCGAACGCGATGGGCTCGATGAACCAGCCGCAGCAACAGCAGCAGCAGGGCGGCGCGGCGGCGTCTGCGCCCGGCGTCAAGTGTCCCAAGTGCGGCGCTAATAACACCGGCGCATCCAAGTTCTGCAACGAGTGCGGCGCAAAGCTCGAAGTCGCGGCGGAGACGGTTCCGTGCGTCAAATGCGGAGCGGAATTGCGCGCTGGCGCGAAGTTCTGCGGCGAGTGCGGCGCGAAGCAGGAGAAGCCCAAGTGCCCGAACTGTCAGGCCGAAGCCGCGCCGGGCGCGAAGTTCTGTAACGAGTGCGGCACAAAGATGGACAACGCAGGTTAGCCGTCGCGGCTTCTAAAAATTTGTCTGACAACTGAAGGAGCCGGGCGTCTGTGCCTTCTCGACAAAGAGCGCAGCCGGTTCCTTTTATTTTGGCCTCTCGAACTTCGTATCAAAAGGAGCTTTGACGGGAACATGAAAAACAGGGTGCAATATCTCGCGCTCTCCCTCGGACTTCTCCTCTTTCTCTTGACCGCGCAACAGGCCCTGCTCGCGCGCGGCTCGACTTCCACCGGCGAACCGGTCGCGCAGGGCAACGTTGACGCCGGACAGCTCTTCGCTAAAAGCTGTGCCAAGTGTCACGGCGCGGGCGGCGGCGGAGGTGCGCGCGGGCGCAATCTGACGAGCGCCAAATGGCAGGGGAGCGTGACCGACGAACGTATCTTCAACTCCATCGCCAACGGGCGCGAGCGGATGCCGGCTTTCGGCAAGAAGCTCAACGATGCACAGATCGACGCGCTCGTCGCCTATGT
>JAFBAJ010000483.1 GCA_019247865.1 Acidobacteriota bacterium | reverse complement strand
GCACCAACAGCTTCCAGCCGGCCCAGTTCGGTGTGGGCGAAGACATCATCGTGCCCGCCGACTATGACGGCGACCGTCGAACCAACGTCGCGATCTTTCGTCCTTCGACCGGCTACCGGTACACCTCCACCGATCCGGCCATCAACTACGGAGCCTTCCAGTGGGGACAGAGCGGAGACATCCCCGTGCCCACGGACTACGACGCGGACGGCAAAGCTGACTTCGCCGTCTATCGACCGTCGAACGGCACCTGGTACATCCTGCTCAGCTCGAACGGGAGCGCCGTCATCAACGCTTTCGGCGGCAGCGCGGACAAGCCCGTCCCGGCAGACTACGACGGCGACGGCAAAGCCGATCTGGCCTACATCACGCTCAACGGCAACGACTACGACTGGCACATCAAGCGCAGCTCCGACGGCCTCGTCACGACGACGCGGTACGGCGTCAACGGCGACAAGGCTGTGCCCGCGGACTACAACGGAGACGGGACGGTGGAGATCGCAGTCTTCCGCCCCAGCGCAGGGAACTGGTATACGTCGCTCGACCCGGCGGCGGGTTACGGCGAAGTTCACTGGGGACAGAGCGGAGACTTCCCGGTCGCGGCCGATTACGACGGCGACGGCAAAACCGACATCGCCATCTTCCGCCCGTCCACACGCTACTTCTACATTCGCCAGACCTCGGACGGCGCAACAGTCAGCAAACAGTGGGGCCTCGCGACCGACATCCCCGTGGCCTCTGCGTTCGTTCGTTAAGACGGTTCACGCCAAGGCGCGAAGACGCAAAGAAAAGACTTGATTGCTTTTCTTTGCGTCTTTGCGCCTTTGCGTGAGCTTTCTTTTGCGCCCGCGCGCGAGCTGTGCGACAATCCGCTGCCAAACACCACCCCTCTGGCCTCGCTGTTTCTCGGATTAAATCCCGGAGGGGGAGTGATGTATAAATATGAGTGTGGAAATAGAAGTGAAGGTATAGTGCTCTGCGCTTATCTTAATGCAGGATTCAACGTCAGCATTCCTTTTGGAACTGGAGCAAGCTACGATCTGGTTGTGGAGACAGGCTCTCGTTTCCTGAAGATACAGGTCAAGACAGCCTGGGTCAGTAACGGCTGCGTCCTATATAAAAGTCAGCGCAGGCAACCCGGCTCCGGATTGACACGCAGAGCGTACAGGAATGGAGAGGTTGATTACTTCGCCGCCTATTGTCCTGCGACGGGAGTAATCTACGCAGTGCCCGCTGAAAAGCATGGCGTCGAGGGGCGGCTCAGATTTGAACCGGCGCGCAATGGTCAGGCGAAATTAGTGCGTTGGGCGGCAGATTATACCTGGGAAAGACACGTCGAAGAGCTACGAAGTGATTGCGCCTGGCAAGGATCGAACTTGCGACCTCCTGTTCCGGAGACAGGCGCTCTATCCACTGAGCTACAGGCGCGTGCAGCGGATTGTCGCACAGTTAAACCCTGAGCGCAAAATAACGGAACGCTATTAAAAACTCTATCGCTTATGCGCGTCGTCAATCGTCAACAGGCCGCAGTCATCAACACGCCGCACGGCTCTGAGATTCGCCCGCTCGTGGACCGCACGACCTCCGGCATCGAGCGTTGCAGCCTCGCCGAAGAAGTCCTCCCGGCAGGCGCGAAGGTCGCCCCGCATCATCATCTCGAAACCGAAGAGATCTATTACATCACGCACGGCACGGGCTTGATGACCGTCGGCGATGAGGCGCGCGAAGTCTCTGCCGGGGACGCCGTCTTTATCCCGCGCGGCCAGACCCACACGCTCGAAAACACAGGGCCTGAGCCGATGACGATCCTCCTCGTCTGCGGCCCCGCGCACAGCTTCGCAGACCACCACCCGGAAAAGATTTAAGCTTTACTGCGAGAGCTGGTAGATGAGCTTGATAATCATGAAGGAGATGCCCGCGATGAAGGCGGAGATCGGAATGGTCAGAATCCAGGCCCAGACGATGCGGCCTGCGACGCCCCACTTGACGGCCGAGAGCCTGCGCGTCGCGCCGACGCCGACGATGGCTCCGGTGATGGTGTGCGTGGTCGAGACCGGAATGCCCGCCAGGGTTGCGCCGAAGAGCGTGATGGCCCCGGCCGTCTCCGCGCAGAACCCGCCGACCGGCTTGAGCTTCGTGATCTTCGAGCCCATCGTGTGCACGATGCGCCAGCCGCCCGACAGCGTCCCCGCCGCAATCGCCGCGTGAGCCGTCAGCACGACCCACAAAGGAATCTCCGGCAAAGCTCCCTTTGGCCCCCCGGCGACGATCCCGCCCGCGACCAGCACGGCCGTGATGATGCCCATCGTCTTCTGCGCGTCATTGCCGCCGTGCCCCAGCGAATAGGCTGCGGCCGAGAGCAACTGGCCGCGCCTGAAGAGCTTGTCCACGCGCGCCGCAGACGAGCGATGGAAGAGCCAGTACACCAGCACCATCATCAGAAATCCGAAGAGCATCCCGATCAGCGGCGAGGCGACGATGAAGATCAAAGTCTTGATCCAGCCTTCGGGCTTGAGGAGCCCCATAAAGCCGCCGTAAGCGACGATTGAAGCCCCGCCGTAACCGCCGATCAGAGCATGCGAGCTCGAAGTCGGCAAGCCTAAGTACCAGGTGATGAGGTTCCAGATAATCGCGCCGAGCAGTCCCGCCAGCAGAACGTAGAGGCGCAGGTCCGCCGCGATCAGGTCGATTCGCACCAGATCGCCGCCGATAGTCTTCGCCACGCGCGTGCCCAGGACAGCGAAGGCCACGAAGTTGAAGACCGCAGCCCAGATGACCGCCAGCCCCGGCGAGAGGACGCGCGTCGAGACGACCGTCGCAATCGAGTTGGCCGCGTCATGAAAGCCGTTGATATAGTCGAAGACGAGCGCGACGAAAATAATCAGAATAACGAGGGCGAAGGCGATGTTCATAGGGTGACGAGGGAGCCAGGAGTCAGAAGTCAGGAGTCAGAATGAAAGGCAAGCGTTTTTCTTCTGGCTTCCGGCTTCTGACTCCTGGCTCCTGCCTTTCACGTGTGCTTGATAATCACGCTCTCGATGATGTTGGAGACGTTCTCGCAGCGGTCAACGGCCGCTTCGAGCTTCTCGTAGATGTCCTTCCACTTGATGACGGTCAGCGCGTCCGTCTCCTGCTTGAAGAGCTCTTCGATGGCCGCGTGATAGAGGTCGTCGCCCTCGTTCTCCAGCCGGTGCAGCTCGACGAGGCGCGGCGTGAGCCCGGAGGGGCGCGAGAGCATCGAGACCATCTCGTGGAGCTGGACGGCCATGCTCTGGATCACGTCCGCGAAGCCGCGCGCATAGGTCGTGCTCTGGCTCACGTTGTACATCACCAGAGCGCGCGCGGCCGAATCGATCAGATCCACGATGTCGTCCAGCGCGCCCGACAGCATGTAGATGTCTTCGCGGTCAAAGGGCGTGATGAAAGACTTGTTGAGCCGCGTCGCGATTGAATGCGTCAGCTCATCGCAGGCATGCTCGATGCCCTTGATGCGCTTCGCGTGCTCCTCGTAGTTGCCGTTCTTGTCGTTCATCATCTCGACCAGCGCGCCCGCCGCGTCGTAGATGTGCGAAGTCATTTGCGAGAAGAGCGAGAAGTACTGCTCTTCTTTCGGAAGAAAGTTAAAGAGAGCCATCGCGTTGAAGCCATCTCCGCTCAAAAATTGAAATGCAAAAAGTAGAGCGCCCAATATAGTCGAGCCGCTGCCGCTTGTCTAGACGCGGGCTGAATTCTTCCTGAAGCGTGGAGTGGCGGCGCAGGCCGTCTCACGCGCGTTCATAAAAGCTCAAACACGAATCGCCCTGTTTGACGACGCGCCAGCGGCGGAGGGCCGCGACCTCGTCGGGCAGAGGGTTTTTGTGATGATGTTCGGCGATGAGGAGTCCTTCGGGCAGGAGGAGCGCGCCGTCGTCCGCGCCAAAGGCCGCGAGCACGCCGCTGTACTCGGTCGCGTAGGGCGGGTCGAAGAAGCAGATGTTCCAGCCTGGAGTGCCCCACGCGCGCACGCGCTTGAGAAATTCCGCGGCCTCGCTGCACACGACCTCGGTCTGCTCTTCGGGCACGCCGCACAAGTCCAGATTTGATTCGACCAGCCCGCACATCTTGCGCGAGCGGTCGACGAAGGTCGCGAACGACGCCCCGCGCGAAAGAGCTTCGATGCCGACCGCGCCCGAACCCGCGCACAGGTCCAGAAAGCGCACTCCCTCTATGCGCGGCGCGAGAATATTAAAGAGCGTTTCGCGCAAACGGTCGGAGGTCGGGCGCACCTGCATGGACGGCGGGCTCCGCAGCACACGTCCGCGATATTGTCCGGCGATAATTCTCATCACTACGGTCTTTGGTCTTTGTCCTTTGGACTTAGCACGCGATCCAAGCTTCTGTATTAAAATTCAAGCTGAGCAACAAATCAAAGATCAAAGACCAAAAACCAAAGATCATCCT
>JAFBAJ010000373.1 GCA_019247865.1 Acidobacteriota bacterium | reverse complement strand
CGCGCCCGGCTTCGCGGAGGGTTGTGAGCATCCGTTCCGCGCCGAGGTAGTTGAGCGAGTGAATGATGATGATCGCCTCGCGCTGGCGGTCCGGATGGCCGGCGAGCCAGGCTGCGACGGCGTAGCCGGTGCGCTCGTCGTCCGGCTCATCCGACAAGTAGTGCTCTTCCGTCAGATCATGGTCGAGCAGGATGACCTCGTACTCGCGTTCCGCGAGCCACTTGAAGGCCTGCCCGACATCGCACGTCACGTCCAGCTCATCGCCCGCGAACTTTCGCCTGAACCAGACGCAGCGCGCCTCATCATCCTCGACGATCAGCACATGCATGAGATGACTTACTGCTGTTTACCTCCGGCCTTCTCCAATTCCGCGAGCGTCTTCTTCAGAGCTTCGAGCCGCTGCCCGGCCTCGCCGAACTTGCCTTCGCGCGAGAGCCGCTCGTAGTCCGCGAACTCCGAGTTGGCGCGTTCGATGAGCTGCTGCGTGCTCTGCGGCAGCGCGGGCGTTGGTGGCTGCACAGTTTCCTTCTTGTCCCCGTTCTGAGCGGGAGGCTGTTCAGCCTTCTTCTCATCCGCGGGCTTCGGCTCGCCGAAGAGATTGGTCATCGCTTCGGCGAAGTTCGCGCCGTAGGCCAGACGCTCCTGCGTCGCCAGCACGACAATCCGCAGCTCCGGCATCGGGCTGCTCTCGGCCTGTAGATAGATCGGCTCGACGTAGAGCAGCCCGCGCCCGATGGGAATCACGAGCAGGTTGCCGCGCAGGACTTTCGAGCCCTGCTGGTTCCAGAGCGTGAGCTGCGAAGAGAGCTGCGCATTCTGGTCTATGCGCGCGGCGATCTGGAGCGGGCCGTCCACGATGCGCGAGGTCGGGAAATTGTAGACGAGCAGGGAACCGTAATGCTCTCCGTCGCTGCGTCCGGCCATCCAGCCGATCATGTTGTTGCGGCTGACTGGAGTGAAGAGCACGATCTCCACAAATTCGCTCGCGGCCTGCTCGCCCGGCAACTGCATAAGCACGAAGTACGGCTCCAGCGGCTCAGGCTGTTGCTGCTTGTCTTTGCCCTGTGCGCTCTGGCGCGCGACGCTCCACACGTCTTCGCGCTGGAAAAAGACCTTCGCGTTCTGCGTGTGATAGAGGCTATAGACCTCGCCCTGCGTGCGGATAAAGGTTTCCGGATAGCGCACGTGCGCACGCAGATCGAGCGGCATCTCACTCGCGTCATGAAAGAGCGCGGGAAAGGCCCTGCGCCAGCTGTTGACCAGCGGGTCCTGCGCGTCGAAGACGTAAAAGTTGACCGTGCCGTTGTAGGCGTCAACCGTCGCCTTGACGCTGTTGCGGATATAGTTGACCCGCTGCTCCGCCGCGATGTGATGGCGCGAGTAAGGATAGGTCTCGGACTCCGTGTAGCCGTCCATCATCCAGAAGAGGCGTCCATCTTCGGAGACGACCAGATACGGATCATGGTCGTAGATCAGAAAGGGAGCCAGCTCGCGCACACGCTCGTTGATGTTGCGGCGCATCAGGACGCGGCTCTCCGGCGTGATGTCGTCCGAAAAGGGAAGCTTCGAGATGTCGCCGAGCGTCCACGCGATGAGCAACCGGCGCAGCTTGCCGTTCAGGCTGATGCCGCCCGTGCCCTGATAAGTGGTCGTCTGGTTGGCTTCGCCCTGCGGATAGTCGAACTCCTTCTGCTGCGTCCTGACGTAGACGTAATCGTCCGTCTTCTGCCCGTAATAAATCTCCGGGCGCGTGATTTTGATCTCCGGCGCGCTCGATTGAACGGGCATGTCCGAGAGGATAAAACGCGGCATGCCTTCCGGCGTGAAGCCGTTCGAGCTGTTCATCGTTACGCCGTAACCGTGCGTGTAGATAAAGCGCTCGTTGATCCAGTTGCGCGATTGCTCGGGCAGCGCGTTCCTGTCCAGCTCGCGCGCCGCGACCATCATCTGCTGCGTCTGGCCGCCGACACGATAGCGATCAACATCTACATCCGGAAAATCGTAGTAGGTGCGTATCTGCTGAATCTGATCGAGCGTCGCCTGCAACGCGCGCCAGTCCCAGAGGCGTATGTTGTCAACGGTCGCGCGATTCTGCTCCATGCTGAGGGCGGCCGTTTCCGGCTCGGCCTCGAAGCCGCGCGATTCGACGCCTTCGAGCTTAAAGGCTCGCCGCGTCCACGCGATGTTCTGTTCGATGTAGGGAGTCTCGCGCCCCAGTTGATTGGGTTTGACGATAAAGCTCTGCACGTAGCCCGGGATCAGGATGCCCGCGACGATGTACACCGCGACGGGCAGTGCGAGCGCGAGCAGGATCAGCTTCAATCGTTTCTGCCGCAACGCATTGACGACGACGATGACGGCGGACGCGACGAGCGCGGCACAGACCACGACCAGCCCCGGCAGCAGATAGTTGGCCTCCGTGTAGGTGACGCCGGAAAAAATCTCGTGGTCGTCCCAGAGGTATGTGTAGCGTGCGAGGAAAATCTGCGCGGCCAGCACCAACAGAAAGAAGGCGAGCGCGAAGGAGACGGCCGCGTATCCGGTTCCGCGCGCGGCCTGCGTCGCAACGATTCTCTGCTCCTTCTTCTGCGGCACGGACAGCAGCGCGTAGACTACCGCCGCGCAGAGCAGGACGAAGGCCAGCATCGTCAGCCACGAGACGATCATCTCGTAGACCGGCAGCGAGAAGAGATAAAAGCCGACGCTCTTTCCGAAGATCGGATCGGCGTCGGGCGCGGGCGCTTGGTTTAAGAAGAGCGCGAAGGCTTGCCACTCCTCGCTCATGCCGAGCGCGTACACGACGGCGAAGATGCACGACACGATCCACGCCAAAGGGCGCAGGATGCGCGCCGGGTCGAGCGTCACCGCCTGATTGTTGATAATCACCGTCCGGCGTTCGAGCGCGGTGGAGGCGAAAGCGCGTTCGAGCAGGCTCAAGCCGAGGCGCAGCATGACGATTGTCAGCAGCGCAAAGACCAGAAAGAGCGACAGCTTGAGCCGCAGCGTGTACCAGTAGACCGAGCTGTACCCAAGCGAGCCGAACCAGAGTGCTTCGACGTATACCGAGATCGAACTCAGGAGCGCGATGACCAGCGCCACCAGCGCCGCGATGAGCCAGAGCCGCTTGCGCCTCTTCGGCCGGAGAGGCTCGATGGTAATGACTTGATCTTCTAACTCACTCATGCTGCTAAGCATACGCCGAAGGCGGTCTCACGCAAAGGCGCAAAGACGCAAAGAAAGAGCTCGTTGCTTTCCTTTGCGTCTTTGCGCCTTTGCGTGAGATATTTCCTGAGCATGCGCATCAAACCCTTTCGCGTAGCTCTCGTCGCTCTTATTATCTTCATCGCGGCCGCCTGTGCGGGCTTTGTCTATCTACGCTACCGGCAGCCTGCGCCGCCTGCTCCGCTGAGCATGGTTTTCACCATCGCGGGCGCGGGCGGCGACGGCGTGCGCTTCACGGAGCCGTTCGGCCTCGCCGTCGCGTTGGACGCGACCGTCTATGTCACGGACGGAGACGCGGGCAAGCTCTGGCGTCTCAAACGCGACGGGAGCGCGAGCGTGGTCGCAGAAAATCTGGAGACGCCTTCGGCGGTCGCGCTCGCGCCGGACGGAACAATTGTGCTGGCAGAGACCGGCGCGCATGTCATACGCCGCTTTGATCCGTCGAAGGGCATCACCGAGACGGTCGCGGGCCTGGCCGGTCGCGCCGGATATCTGGACGGCAGTCGCGCCGAAGCCCTCTTTAACGCGCCGGTCGGCGTCGCGGTTGGAAGCGACGGCACGATCTTCGTCGCAGACACCTACAACGACCGCATCCGCGCGATTGATAAAGCCGGAAACGTGAGCACGATTGCCGGTGGCGGCGAGCCGGGCTTTGTGGATGCGCAGGCGGGCACGGACGCGCGCTTCGACACGCCGTGCGGCCTCGCCGTCGCACCGGACGGCGCGCTCATCATCGCCGACACCGGCAACGGCCGCATCCGCCGCGTCGAAGTCGGCGGAAGCGTGAGCACCATCGACTTGACCGGAGCCGGTTTCATCTTCGAGCCCTCCATTCAGCCGCTCAGCGTGGCCGTGGACAAGGACGGGAGGATTTACTTTGCGGATACCGGGAACTCTGCTTTGAGGGTCTGCGCGAACGCTCCTGTGCCGCAAAGATGGACGCTGACCGGCATCAACGGCACAGGGTTCGAGGATGGCACGCTCGAACGCGCGCGGCTCAACCATCCGTCCGGCATCGCGCTCGCGCCCGACGGGACGGTTCTTTTTACGGACACGGGCAACAGGATCGTGCGCGCGGTCGTCGGGCAGGGAAGAGAGCGCGGCGCACAAGCCTCCGGCGAAGCCGTGGCAAAGCTCTTTCAGACGGCCGCGGAGATGCGTGCCGCGGTTCCTCCGCGCTGGCCTTATGAGCCGCCCGAGCGCACGCGCGAGATCGCCGCGACCTTCGGCGAGATACGCGGCGAGCTGAGCGAGAGCGAACGCGATGCCTGGTTTCATAACGGTCTGGATATTCCCGGAGCTTACGGCGAGATCGTGCGCGCAGTCCGCACCGAACGCATTCTGAATCCGCTGCCCGTCGCAGATGTCGGCACTGCGCGCGAGCGCATACGCTTTCCCACGCTCGGTTACATACACCTGCGCATCGGCCGGGACATCAATGATCGTGTGATCGATGAATCGAGGTTCATCGCCGTGCGTAACGGCGAAGGGCGTTTGACGCGCGTGCGTGTGCGGCGCGGGACGCTCTTTGAGGCGGGCGACCTCGTCGGCACGCTCAATAATCAGTATCACGTGCACCTCATCGCCGGAACGGTGGGCAAGGAGTTCAACGCGCTCGCGGCGCTCGAACTGCCGGGCGTCAAAGACACTGTCGCGCCGACGATAGAGAAGGACGGTGTGAGCTTTTATGATTCCGCCTGGCGAGAGCTGCGCGCGAAAGCTCAGGGCGAACGGCTCGCTCTGTCGGGCGACGTGCGAATCGTCGTTCGCGCTTACGATCAGATGGACGGCAACGCCGCGCGCCGTCGCCTCGGCCTGTATCGTCTGGGTTATCAGGTGCTGATGTCGGACGGCACGCCCGCTCCGGGCTTTGCGGAGCCTTTGACGACCATCTCTTTCGAGAGCCTGCCGCGTGATGAGGATGCGGCGCAGCTCGCTTATGCCTCGGGCAGCCGCGCCGGAGCGACCGGCGTCACCATCTTCGCTTACATCGTCACCAACGTTGTGCGCGACCGCGAAGCGAAGGCGGATGTCTGGCCGACTGCGAAACTCGCGCCCGGCGAGTACATCGTACGCGTCTTCGCGGAAGACTTTTTCGGTAACCGCGCGACCCGCGACACGCCCGTGCGCGTGATGGCGGCTGGAAGTTGAGGGATAAAAGGCGTTATATTTTAGCTTCTGAGGAGATGACTTTTATGAGCTTCATGAAACCCTTGCGCCGCCGGACGGTCGTGCTGACTTTGGCTCTGCTTACGCTCGCGTTCCCGATCCTGGCGACTTCGCAGCCGGACAGTAAGAACGCTTCATCCGTCATCCGCCTCGCACCGCCCGCGCCGGTCATCAGCGACGAAGCACGCCTCGCAGAATTTAACTCGCGTCGCGCCCGCGTCGCGGAGAAGATCGGGCCGACCGGCATCCTCGTGCTCTTCAGCGGCGAGCCGCGCGTCTACACAAACGATGTCGACTACGAGTTTCGTCAGGAGAACAATCTCTATTACCTGACCGGTCTCAAACAGAAGGGCGCGACGCTCGTGATGATGCCGGGCAATACCGAGCAGTCTTTGATCCTTTTTCTGCCCAGGCGCGATCCGGCGGCCGAAACCTGGACGGGGCACATGTACAGTCCCGAAGAGGCGCAACGGATTTCGGGCGTCGGCGAAATCTGGGAGGCGAGCGAGTTCGAGCCCTTCATGAAAGCAGTGCGTGCGCGCCAGCCTTACCGCCCGCAGGCGTCAGCTCTGTTGATGTCCGGCAAGTCCTCGGCTCCGGTTGCTTCACAGACGCCGCAGGGCAGCGCGGTCGGCAACAACGCCGCCGCGACGCCCGCCCGCCCGACCGGCTACGAGACTCTGTACGCCGCAGCCGGACAGGGCGAGGCTGAGCTTTACCTGCTGATGCCGCGCGAGACGGAAAGCCGCGAGTTCAGGCAGGAGCAGAACTTCTCATCGCAGTGGGCAAAGACTTCGAGCGGCTTCAGCGTGCGCGATGCGTGGCCGATCTTTATCGAGCTGCGCCTGCACAAATCGCCGATGGAACTCCAGTTCATGCAGCATGCGATGGACATCACGGCCGAAGCTCTGGGGCGCGCGATGTCCGTCGCCGGACGTTCAGCCTGGGAATACGAGATCGAGGCGCAGGTTGATTACACCTTCAAGCTGCGCAACGCGGACAACTGGGGCTATCCGTCCATCGTCGGTTGCGGGCCGAACGCGACCACGCTGCATTATGAGGAGTCGCAGGGGCGCGTCCGTCAGGGCGACCTGATCCTGATGGACGTGGGCGCGGAGTACGAGCATTACTCGGCCGACATCACGCGCACGTTTCCCATCAACGGCAAGTTCACGCCCGCGCAGGCGGACATCTACAACATAGTCTTTGCGGCGCAGGAAGCAGCCGCGCGCGCCATGCGTCCCGGCGCGACGCTGACCGATGTCCATAACGCTTCGCTGGAAGTTCTTAAAGACGGACTGCTCCGGCTCGGTCTGATTACGGATAAGAGCTCGAACCAGTACCGCATCTGGTACATGCACGGCAACTCGCACTTCTTAGGGATGAACGTGCACGATGTCGGCATGCGCTCGACAAAGCTGGAGGTCGGCATGACCTTCACCAACGAGCCGGGCATCTACATCCGCGAAGACGCGCTCGACTATCTGCCCAAAACGCCGGAGAACGAAAAGTTCATCGCCGCCGTCCGTCCGGCCTTCGAGAAGTACAAGAACATCGGCGTCCGTATCGAAGACGACATGCTCATCGCACCCGACGGCGTCAAATGGATGACCGCCGCCATCCCGCGCACCATTCAGGACATAGAAGCATTTATGGCAAAGGCTTCGCGCGAGATGAAATAAAAGCGGTTTCACGCAAAGGCGCTGGTGACGCAAAGAAAAGCCTGAAACTTCTTCTTTGCGTCACCAGCGCCTTTGCGTGAAACATTTTCTTGACACTCTGTTCAGCGCAGCTTTAATGTAAGACCGCACTCGAAAGACAACTTCCCCCTCTGATCTTAACGCTCACCTGACCGTCGCATACAGGGAATCAAAAACCGCACTTTCCTGTATACCGGACTATGCCTGTACCGCTCTACAGTCCGAACGGTATCTACTTAGCGGCCCACCAAAGGAGGCAAAAAATGAAACAAGTGTTGAGACTCACGTTAACCTTGCTGTGTGTTGTCGCGTTCGGTCGTGTGGCTGACGCCGGGGAGCCGAACCCGAATCCGCCCCCGCTCCTGCCCAATGTCTTCGACGGCTATTCCGTGCTCCTGAACGCGCCTGACAACGGCGGCACCTGCGGGATCAATTATGGCGGAGACATTACGGTCACGCGGGAAGACGGCAGCATTCCCGCGGATAATGAATTGACTACTTGCAGCGGCACTGGAATCACGCGCACCAACGGCCAACTCGTCGTGACGCGCGACCAGAACACCGGGTACTGGTGTTTCAGGGGCGGGCAGGGAGTCTACAAAATTACTTACAGCGGCCAGTCAACGCCGTTCCTCTGGTTCTACAACTCTCGCGGCACTGGATTCTATAACGTCAAGGACTTCGGAGCCGTCGGGGACGGTGTCGCCAACGACACGCACGCCATCAAAAACGCCATTGCCTTTGTGGCGGCCAAACATGGCGGCACGCTCTATTTCCCGCAGGGCGATTATCTCGTCGGCGGAGCGGAACTCGATTTCAAAGGCTTCACACTTCCTTCAGGGATCGTGATTGAAGGAGCGAGCAGTCTTCCTTCAGCTCCCCTGGCTAACTATTACGGGCAGCCCAAAAACGCGAGTCGCATTCGCCTCAATAACGGGTTAGGCGTTACAGCCTCGCGCGTTTTCCGGATCGGCGAATGTACCCAGAGAGTTGTGATTCGCAACATCGAGCTTAAATCGGACATACCGTTCCACACTCCTTCGTACGGAGTCGAAGCGCTGGGCAAAACTTTCGATCCAGGAGATCGCAACACTCCTGCGTCGGGGCTTTCGAGCCAGGATATGCTGTTTGATAATGTCACCTTCTCGGATTTCAAGATCGGCATCTACGCACACGACGTGAGCCCCGCGAATCACGGCTGGCACTTCGACTATATAGAGGTTCGCCACTGCCGGTTCACCAACAATTACGACTCCGGCATCTCGGTCGATACTTCCAACACCGACTGGAAGATAGATCATGTGGTGTTCGATATGCCTGCCCTGAGCGGGACGATCAAAGGCAATGGACTTTTCATCAACAACGGAGGCATGTTCACGATCGTCAACAGCTTCGCCGGAACCTCGGCCGCGACGCCGGGCGGGACCTTCATTCAGGCCAACTATCCCGGCAACATCACGGTCATCAATTCGCAGTGTGAGCACGTCACGAAATCGCTGGTGTATGGCGACTCGACGGGGAATCCGGGGGATTTGTCCTACCCGCTGACGTTGGTCAACAATATTCTCGGCATGCCGATTGAGATCAAAGCCCCATGCACTTACGTCTCGACGGGAAATCTCTACGGCCCGGACACTGTGAACACAGTTGCCGGTGTGCGCATTTACTCGACTGGAGATCGCTTCTGTTATGACTGGCGCAGTCTCGGTTGCCGCAATCCGGCCGACAATGCGCCGGTGCTGACCGACGGCGGAGGATTTCGCGGCCAGGGCATAGTCGTCTTTCGTGCCGGACAGCCGCGAGACAGAGCGCCGCTCTCGACCGAAGAAAATTACGTCAAGCACGTTCCGACCACGTTCGGGTTCGATGTCGAAA
>JAFBAJ010000242.1 GCA_019247865.1 Acidobacteriota bacterium | reverse complement strand
TCGACCAGCAGCTGGTTGAGCGTCTGATCCTGATCGGCCGACGCGGAATCGTTGCCGCGACCGCGCTGGCGACCGAGCGCGTCGATCTCGTCTATGAAGATCACGCAGGGTGAAAGCTTGCGCGCCTCCGCGAAGAGACGACGGACGCGAGCCGCGCCGAGCCCTGCAAACTTCTCCTGAAAACTCGAACCCGAAACCGAAAGGAAAGGCACGTGCGCTTCGTTGGCTGCCGCGCGCGCGAGCATCGTCTTGCCAGTGCCCGGAGGGCCTGAGAGTAATATGCCTCGCGGGGCACGACCGCCGAGACGCCCGAAGGTCACAGGGTCGCGCAGGAACTCGATGGTCTCTTCCAGCTCCTTCTTGGCTTCGTCCACGCCCGCCACATCTCCGAAGTTGACGTTCTGCCGGCCGTTGCCGTCCACGAGCGTAAAGTTGCTGCCGCGACCGCCCATGCTGGCGTAGATGCGCCAGCCGATAAAGCCGAAGGCCGCGAGCGTCAGAATCGGAATCAGCCAGTTCATCGCCAGCGTCAGGGGGCTCGGCTGCAAGGAGCTGAACTCGACCGGAACATTGCTCTTGGCAAAGACGGCGATGATCTCCTGCTGCGCGGCCTCGTTGGTCACGACGGCCTGCGAGATCGAGCCGTCGCGGCCCGTCACGGTCAGCTGCTCGCCATCGATCCTGAGCGAAGAGGCGGCGCTGGTTTCGCCGAGCGTGCGCAGTTGCGTGTAGTTGATCTTCTGCACGACCGGCTGGCGGCGCTCATGCATAATGTAGAGGCTGGCGCACAACAGCAGCGCGAAGATGCCGAGCGCGAGCGTCAGACTGATCTTCTGCGAACGGGGGAGTGTCCGAGGTAAAGGGGATGGCATAAGTTCTCCTGAGCGTGGCGGTATTTCTCTGCACGGGGGGCTTTAGAAAGACGCCTCTCTGTAATTTAATGAAATCCGTTGACTGACAAAGATGCTTGGGTCTTGGAAAATTGGTACAGCTACGGAGGGAACGACGCGCGTGTTCGGCGTTGCAGGTCCCATTGCAGTTTGTGAGCACGCTCGCAACACGCGTGGCCGGGGCGCGAGCGGCTATTAACACTTTACCAATTCAGAGCGACAGAAGTCCAGCGCGAACATCGCCAAACCCTTCCAAAACAGTCTTCCGATGTTTTGCATACGGCTCCGGTTGCCGCCTTTCCGGCCGATTGCAGAAAGCTCACTCGCGGCTGCTCTAATTCCAGACACACAGCATAGTGCCCGATTGCCATGATTCGATACAAAATATGGTGGAAGAGGCCCGTTTCCCTTCCTGCTAATTTTCGGGCAGCGGCGATAAATGCTTATAAAACAAGCTTTAGGGTGGAGCCGGGGTTTCGCACGACTGATTGGCACGCCCGTTGCTCCTCTACATGTCAAGCGGGTTCAAAAGGAACCGTCAAGCTGAAGATTAAAAACGAGGATGCTCAAAAGGAGAAGGCGATTATGTTGTGGACAATCTTGGTGGTGCTTCTGATCTTGTGGTTAATCGGCGCTATTGGTGGTATCGGCGGTAACTTGATTCACCTGCTGCTGGTCGTGGCGCTCATCGTGCTGGTCATCAACCTGCTGACAGGACGCAGAACGGTCTAAACAACCGACCCGCACACACAAACTTCAAATCGAGAGCAGAGCCGTTATGGAGGAGACTCCGCGCGGCTCTGCTCTCTGTTTTCTATCAGCCCCGGAAGGGCGGAATATTTATAGCTCTCTGTTTTCTATCAGCCCTGGAGGGGCGGAATATTTATAGCCTTGTTCATAAACAACGTGATGAGCCCCGGAGGGGCGACATAAGTCCCTATGCCGCTCCTCCGGGGCTAAAATATTTAATTGCAACGTGACCCGGGGCTCATGCCCCGGGCTACAAATATGTCGCCCCTCCGGGGCTGTTTACTCCTCTACATTCTCCCGCGCTGTCTAGTCCTTCATATCAAGCACCTTTTCTTTCAGGGTTGTGGTGATACGCCCGACCGGATAGAGATTGACCTGTCTGTCCCAGTAGGGCGAGCGCATGTAAAAGAAACGCAGCCTTTCGCTCGCGCTGCCAGCGAACTTGGCATCGTTGGCGACGCGCTGCTCAAACTCGCGCCTCAGCTTCTCGTCCTTCGCCATCATCTCGCGCGCCACCTTCTCCATCACGTAATCCTCCGCGTACTCCTTCTCCTCAAAGATCGGATTGAAGAAGCCCCACGCGACGAACGAATCGGGCGCGTCCGGTTCAAGCAGGTAGAGTGCGACGCGCGCGGCTGGCTGCGCCATCGGGACGAGCACGGAGCCAGCCGGATAAGTACGCGTCTCGCGCACCAGTTCGGTCTTGTACGTCGCCAGCAGGCGGCCTTCAAACGGAGCCGCAGCCCATTTCGCATCGCTGAAGCGATAGCTCTCAACCTCCAGCGTCGCGGGCGCGCTGAGGCGTTGCAGCTTGAGGCCATGCGCCTTGAGCACTTCGATCACGTCACGCCACTGCGGCGGGATGATGTAGTAGAGCGGCGTCGAAGCGGACGCGGTTATCTTGAGGTCGTCGTAGAGCGGGACGGTGATGTCCAGCGGCTTCGTGCCGAAGATGACGCGGACTGCGCCCGACACGTCGCTCAATTCCGTGTGCGACTCGAAAGCCTTCAACTGGAACGGCACGGACTTGTCCGTCGACTCGAACCGCAGCGGATAACGCTGCGCCGGATTGTATGCGCGCCCGTCATTGACCGTCTGCTCGTCCGCCAGACGCACGGCCTGGATCAGTCGCTGCGGGTCGCGGTTGACCTCTTCGAGCGAGTGGCGCAGCAGATCGTACGTCCCGCGCACGCGCGAACGATAATCCTTGAGCATGTGCGTTTCCACCAGCAGGCCGGGCCGGTTCCGCAAGGGCGTGTAGCCC
>JAFBAJ010000205.1 GCA_019247865.1 Acidobacteriota bacterium | reverse complement strand
GCATGTTCTGGGGGCGGAGGCCGGAGAGCGCGTGCTGGACGTGTGCGCCGCTCCGGGCAGCAAGACGACGCACATCGCGGCGCTGACGCCCGGAATCGAGCTGCTGGTGGCCGGTGATCTTTACGGGCATCGTTTGCGGACGGTGCTTGAGAGCGCGCGGCGGACGGGCGCGGACGGGCGCATACACGCTCTCGTGCATGATGCGGTTGAGGCTTTACCCTTTGCGGCACAATCATTTGAGCGCGTGCTGGTGGATGCGCCCTGCTCCGGCACGGGGACGCTCAGGCGCAACCCTGAAATCCGATGGCGCATCTCAAGCGAGGACATGATTGAGCTGTCAGAGCGACAGCGGCGGATTCTCTCCAACGCCGCGCGCACGGTTCGACCCAAAGGCCGCCTCGTTTATTCAACCTGTTCGGTCGAAACAGAGGAGAACGAAGCGGTCGTCGCAGCCTTTTTGCAGGAGCAGCCGGAGTTCAGACAGGTCGCAGTGCAAGCGCCGCCGCGCTTGATGAGCGAGGACGGCGTTGCGGCGCGCATCTGGCCGCAAAGGGACGGAGCCGACGGATTTTATCTCGCGGCGTTTGAGAGAATTGCCTGAGCGGTGAAGCCTTTGTTGCTTGCGGCTCGGCGAAGGCGAATGTTAGACTGCGCAACTTGATTTGGCGACCGGACTTTTTACCGGAAGAGGTGCGAAAGAAGAAGTGAGCGTGATAAAGCGTGGGTTTTCGGCGCTGGGCAAACTCGGCATCATTATCGCCATCGCCATCGCTTTCTTTGTCGGCCTCCTCGGCACTGTCTACTACAGCCTGAAGAGCCCGGAAGTGAAAGTCCCGGACATCGTCGGGAAGGATGTCTCGGAGGGCGAGCAGGCGCTCGATAAGGACGGGTTGAACATGCGTCGCCGCGCGACGCGTTACAGCCCGGACGCCAAGCCCAACACGATTCTCGATCAGTCGCCGCACGCCGGAGAGATCATCAAGGTCGGGCAGACGGTCGCCGTCGTCATCAGCCGCGCCACCGCGAAAGAGGGCGAAAGCCCGGTCTCCGCCGCCGAACAGAATTTCTCGGAAAATAAGAACACGAACGAAGAGGCTTCGACCGGCAACGCCAACGAGAGTTCCAATGCGAACGCCAATGCGAACGCCAACGCGAACGCCAATAAGAATAAGAATCGTAATAAGAACGCGAACAGCAATAATAGCAACAACTCGAACAACTCGAATAATAAGAACTCGAATCGCAACGCCAACAACAGTAATAACCGGAACGTGAACACTCGCAACGCGAACAATACGAATGCCAATCGCCCGCCGGCGAACAATGGGAACGGCAATCGCGGCGCGACGAACATCAATGCGAACAGGCGCACGACGCCAACGACGACAACGCCTCCCTTCATCCCGAACGGCAACCGGCGAACGCCTTAATGTAAGCTCTTGAATGGTTGAGATAGCCCCTTCCATCCTGTCTGCGGACTTCACGCGGCTCGGCGCGGAGATCGAGGCCGTCGAGCGCGGCGGCGCGAGCGTCGTGCATGTGGACGTGATGGACGGCCACTTCGTTCCGAACATCACGGTCGGCCTGCCGGTCGTCAAACACGTCGCCGGCGCGACCCGCTTGACCGTTGACACGCATCTCATGATCTCGGAGCCCGGACGCTACGCAGCGCAGTTCGCAGAGGCGGGCGCGCAGATGGTCTCGGTGCACGTAGAGGCCGACGCGCACCTGCATCGGACGCTGATGTCCATCAAAGACAAGGGCGCGCAGGCGGGCATCGCCATCAACCCTGCGACGCCGCTCGCGGCGCTCGAAGAGGCTGTGCAGTTCGCGGACTTTATCCTGCTGATGTCCGTCAATCCGGGCTTCGGCGGGCAGAAATTTATCCCCAGCTCGGTTGATAAGCTGCGCCGCCTGCGTCGTCTGATAGAGGAGCGCGGCCTGCGGACGCGGATTGAAATTGACGGCGGCATTGACCGCACGAATATCTCGGAGATCGTCGGGGCGGGCGCGGAAATCATCGTCGCCGGCTCGGCCGTCTTCGGCGCTACAGACCCTGCACAGGCCGTCCGCGAGCTGCGCGAAGCGGCGGTGCAGTGGGTTTAAGAACTGCTTTTGGAGGTTTTCATATGTACGCTCGTTATCTGGCGGTGATTGCTTTATGCGCGGTGCTTCTGACGGGGCTCGTGCCCGTCGCGTGGGCGCAGGAGGCGCAGGGCTCGAACGCGCAGCGGCTGGAGGTTCTGCGCTCCAAGCTCGACGGGATGAAGCGCTCGCTCAACAGCGCCATCGCGAACATCAATGCGCAGGAGAGCGGCGATAAGGAGAAGGACAAGAAGACTCCTGAGGCGGAAGCCATCACGCGCCTGCGCGGGCTGGAGCGCGAGGTCAGCTCCATCATGTCCGATGTCTCCTCCCTGCGCGTCAAGGTGGACAAGTCCGAGCGCTTCGAGGCTAAAGATATAGAGAAGCTGGAAGACTCGGTCGCGGACATCGGCCCGCGCGTGGAGGCCGGGCT
>JAFBAJ010000027.1 GCA_019247865.1 Acidobacteriota bacterium | reverse complement strand
GAGGTGCCGGGCGTCTCGAACGCGCAGTTCCTGCGGCTCGCGTATAACGAGCGGCGCAAGCACCTCGGCGAAGAGGAGCTTGACCCGTTGGAGTTCAAGGATCTGCTCAAAGAGCGCGCGAAGATCGTCGAGATGGAAGCGAGCTTTATGTCTCGCTCGGTCAACGAAGGGTTTTCGGGCGGCGAGAAGAAGCGTAACGAAATTTTGCAGATGGCCGTGCTGGAGCCTAAGCTGGCGGTGCTCGACGAGACAGATTCCGGGCTCGACATAGACGCTCTGCGAGTCGTCGCGGGCGGCGTCAACCAGCTTCGCAACGACGAGAACGCGATCATTCTGGTGACGCACTACCAGCGGCTCCTGAATTACATCGTGCCGGACTACGTGCACGTGCTGGCGGGCGGGCGCATCGTCAAAGAGGGCGGGAAAGAGCTGGCGCTGGAGCTTGAGGCGAAGGGTTACGATTGGATTAAGGCGGGAGCTAACCAGCCGGAGACGCTGAGCGCGCCGCAGGTGTAAGAGACTAAGATGGTCACGCAAACAGTCAAAGAGCAGGGCGCGTACGAAGCTGCCTTTCGCAAATTTCAGGAGCAGACGAGCGCGGACGCCTCGTGGGTCAAGCGCCTGCGCGAGAGCGCGTACGATCGCTTTGAGCAGCTCGGCTTTCCGACGACGGCTGAGGAAGAGTGGAAGTATACGAACGTCGCGCCGATTGCGAAATCAAGCTTCGAGACCGCGTTTGAAAGGGAAGCTGTTCAGGGCGGCTCTCTGGAAAACCAGCTCGAACGATTCGCTTACGCGGAGTCGCGCGGGAGTCGCCTGGTTTTCATCAACGGCCGCTATCAGGCGCAGCTCTCCGCGCTCGAAGCTGTGCCGGAAGGCTTGATCGTCACAGACCTCGCCGCCGCTTTGAACGATGAGCGCTATGCTTCGAGCGTGCGCGAGCATCTGGCGCGCGGCGCGGACTATAACGCGAACGGCTTCACAGCCCTGAACACGGCTTTTCTTTCCGGCGGCGCTTTCATACACGTCCCGCCGGGACTGCATGTTGAGACACCGCTGCACCTGCTCTTTCTCTCTTCGGCGGACGCAGCGCCGACGGCCTCTTTCCCGCGCGTGCTCGTCGTGAGCGGGCGCGAGAGCGCGGCGACGCTGATCGAGAGCTACGCGGGCGAAGGAGCTTACCTGACGAATGCCGTGGTCGAGGTCGTGCTGGAAGAGAACGCGCGGCTGGAGCACTACAAAGTGCAGCGCGAGGGCGCGGATGCGTTTCACATTGCGACGACGACCGCGGAGCTTGGGCGCAGCAGCGTGTTCGAGACGACGACGATCACGCTCGGCGCACAGCTCTCGCGCCACAACATACACGTCCGCCTCGCAGAAGAGGGCGCGGAGTGTCGCGTGGACGGGCTCTATCTGGTCGGCACAGGACAGCACACGGACACGCATTCGCTGATCGACCACATCCGGCCGCACTGCGCCAGCCGCCAGCTTTATAAAGGCATTCTCGACGGCAAATCGCGCGCGGTCTTCAACGGCAAGGTCTTCGTACACGAGGGCGCGCAGGGCACAGATGCACAGCAGACGAATCGCAATCTGCTGCTGTCAAAGGACGCGCGCGTGGATACCAAGCCGCAGTTGGAGATTTTCGCGGACGATGTGAAGTGCGCGCACGGCGCGACCGTCGGGCAGCTCGAAGAGGAAGAGCTGTTCTATCTCATCAGTCGCGGCCTGCACCCGGAGCTGGCGCAGAACCTGCTGACCTACGGCTTCGCCGAAGAGGTGATTGATAAGATCAGGCTCGCCTCCATCAAGTCGCAGCTGGACGAGGCGGTTTTGAATCGCCTGCACGCGAAATTAGAAGCATGAAAAAGCAGGAGCCGGAAGTCAGAAGCCAGAAGCCAGAATAAAAACGGTTTCAGCCTTTCCTTCCGGCTCCTGACTTCCGGCTGCTGGGTTCTAAAAATTATGGTCACGGATAATATTCTGTTAGAGACGCCGGAGACGGTTGATGCGTTGTGGGATGTCGAGCGCGTGCGCGCGGATTTCCCTGTGCTCGGGCAGACGGTCAATGGGAAGCCGCTCGTCTATCTGGACAACGCCGCGTCTTCGCAGGTGCCGCAGGTCGTCATTGAGCGCGGGTCAAAGTACCTGCGCGAAGAACATTCCAACATTCATCGCGGCGTGCATTACCTGAGCATGAAGGCGACCACGGCTTACGAGGGCGCGCGCGAGAAGGTCAAGCGGTTCATCAATGCGCGCGACGCGAAGGAATGCATCTTCGTGCGCGGCGCGACCGAAGGCAT
>JAFBAJ010000815.1 GCA_019247865.1 Acidobacteriota bacterium | reverse complement strand
GAAGCCGCCGCGAATAACCGTCTTGCCGTTGGTGAAACGGTCGCCCAGGAAATGCAGGTTCGGCGACCAGGCGAAGCCGAAGCGCGGGGCGAAGTTGTTCTTGTCAACCGGCACATGCGTCGCCGTGCGAGTCGAGAGCGGGAAGGCCGGATTGAAGAGCGAGGTCGTCGGATTGGCCTCGCGCGCATTGATGTCGTCGATGATCGGGTTGAAGGGCTGCGTCGAGACTTCGTAACGCAGGCCGAGGTTCAGTGTCAGGGTCGGGCGAATGCGCCAGTCGTCCTGCACGAAGAAGAAGAAATCGTTCTGATTGGTATTGAACGCCGGATTGCCAGCCGCGAACGTGACGCGAGCCGGGCGACCGAGCAGGTAGTTCTCGAACGCCGTCGCCGTGCCCGTGGCCGAGCGGGGCGTACCGTCCAAACCGGTGGTGCCGAAGTTGAAGAAGCCGGCTCCACGCGGCGCTCCCGGCAAGCCATTGCCCGGAGTCGAGCGGAAGGCATAGACGCCGAGATAGTTGGGCAGGAAGAAGTTATCAACCTTCTGCTGACGGATGTCGCCGCCGAACTTCAGAGCGTGGTTGCCGATGGTGGTGGTAAAGGTGTCCTGATACTGGAACACGTCCACCTGACGAGACTGCGGCAGGTTGTTCTGCGTGCCGTAGGTCGCGAAGCTGTTGAACTGGGCGAAATCGGAGAACGGCGAGCCGCCCTGGATACCGATCTGCGGTGCCGGGCGCACGGACGTATCGCCGAAGGTCACGAAGAGGCGCGAGAAATTGAAGCGCGCTTCGTTCGTGCTGCTCGGAGACAGGACGCGCGTGTAGGTGATGCCTAGGTTGTTGTTTCTCGAAGGCACATCAAACAGCGCGCCCGCGACGAAACGGCCGGTCGCGATCGGCAGCTTGGTGTCGTCGAAGATGTAGCGACCGATGATCGTGTCCTTATCGGTCAGGTTCCAGTCGACGCGGCCGATGAACTGATGCTCGGTCTGGACAGACGGAGCAACACGCAGAGCCTCACCGCCGTAGATGACCGTGCGGCCAGTGCCGCCCGGCGTCGTGGAGACGACGGCCAGCGGAGCCAGACGATTCGCGGTGATCGGGTTGCCGTTGAAGGCACTGCACGCGCCCGGACCGAAGGCGAACGAATCGGAGATGCCGTCGCCGTTGGTGTCGCAGGTCGGCGGAACAATGTAGAACGCTCCCTGTCCCTGCACGAGGCCGGGCTGGCCGCCGGCGGTGGTGGTGTTAAGGAACGGCTGGCCGAAGCGACCGGCCGCAAACTGTGCGCTTTCCGGGCTCAGGTAGAAGAGCCCCTGCTGGATGTTGTCAACATAGCTCTCGCCTCTGAAGAGCGTGCCTTCATAGGTTCCGAAGAAGAAGGCTTTGTTCTTCACGACCGGGCCGCCGAGACGACCGCCGAAGCGGTTCTCGCGGAAGGGCTGCGGATTCTCAAGCACGCGTGCCGGAGCGGAGAACTGCGGGAAGCCGTTGGCCGCCAGGAACGCGTAGTTCCGCTGGGAGAGCTTCTCGATGTTGTCGCGCGCATTCAACGAAGAGTTGCGATGGAACTCAAAGAGCGCGCCGTGGAACTCGTTCGTTCCGGAGCGGGTCACGACGTTGACCTGCGCGCCGGAGTTGCGACCGAACTCGGCTGAGAAGCTGTTGGTGATGACCTGATACTCGCCGATGGCTTCACCGTTGGTGATGCTCAGGGTCGGGCCGGCCACCGAGTTGTCGTTGTTATCCTGGCCGTCGATCTGGAAGTTGTTCGAACGACCGCGATTGCCGTTGGCAGAGATGCCGACGCCGTTCGTGAAGTCCGCATCGCCAGGAGTGACGACGCCCGGCGTCAAGAGCGCCAGGTTATCAATCGAGCCGTTGAAGGGGAGCTGCGTCAGCTGCTTCGGAGTATAAGTCTGCGAGAGCTGGCTCTGGGTTGATTGAATCAACGGCGTCTCACTGTCCGTCACGTTGACGGTTCCGGCCGCTGCTTCGATGCCGAGCGCGATGTCGGCATTGTTTTCCTGGCCGAGGCGCACAGCAATATTCTGCACGGTGCGGGCCGAGAAACCAGGGGCCGACACTTCAATCGTATAGTTCGTGCCGGGCAGGAGATTGGTCACACGATAAAAGCCTTCGTCATTGGTCGTAGTCTCTCTGACTTGGCCTGTGTCTGCATTGGTAACTTTAACTGGTGCGCCGGCGACGAGGGCCCCGTTCGGGTCCTTCACGATGCCCTGCAGGTTACCCGTTGTGACTTGTGCTGAGGCAAACGGCACAGCAAACAACAGGGCCACGAGCAGGACGACGCTTCGCGCAATCCAGGTTCTGGTGCGAAACTCACTCATGGAAAATCCTCCCAAAATGTGTATATCTATCCGAGTGGATGGGAAACTCTTTTTTTTGAACTCCGGCAAGTGGCGCGAGAGGCGTCTTTCGCGGCCAGTCTTTAATGACTCGTGTCAGTAGGCCATGCTTGCCGGATACAAATCATGCGGAATGGTTTCAAGCAATCCACGTTCCCAGCCGCCGAAGCCTGCTAAGCCTTGTGATTGCTTTAATTTCCAATCGCGCGGAAGGCGTCGGGCTTCCAAGTTTTCGGATTTGCATCCGATTTCCTGAACGGTTGGAGAGGGGACTCGGGGAGGGCGCAAACGGCAGGATAATCTAAAGCGTCGGGGCGGCGCGCCCTTTGACGACCGCGAATTCGAAGTGCAGCTCCTTGCCGCGCATGATGAAGCTCAGATAGTGCTCCCAGAGCTTGCGCGTGAAGCGCATGCCGGGCCAGCGCTGATCCAGATTCACGAGCCACTCGATGCCGAGCGCCTTCCACAGATTCGCCAGCGAGACGAACGTACGCACAGGCTCCAGCTCGACATCAGTGTAGAAGGGAAAGAGCTTGCGATCCTGCATGAAGCAGTTGAAGGAGTAGCTGTTGAAGTGGTTGC
>JAFBAJ010000162.1 GCA_019247865.1 Acidobacteriota bacterium | reverse complement strand
CGGCATAAATCTTATGTCGCCCCTGACGGGGCTCAAACATTTTGTTGTGTCGTAACCCGGGGCTATAAATATTCCGCCCCTGACGGGGCTCACCATTCTTTTAAACATGAAGGGCTATAAATATTCCGCCCCTCCGGGGCTCATCATTCTTTTAAACATGAAGGGCTATAAATATGCAGCCCCTGACGGGGCTTAAATCCCTAGCCCAGCAACCGGTCGTACTCGTCTCTGACGACGCGGTAGCATTCGCAGGCCGCGGCTTCGAGTCCTTCGCGGTTAAGGATCGTGATGTGGCCGCGCAGGTAATGGATCAGACCGGCGGCCTGTATCTTGAGGGCGGCTTCGGTCACGCCCGCGCGCCGCACGCCGAGCATCGCCGACAGAAACTCCTGTGTCAGATCAAGCTCGTGCGAGCCCACGCCGTCGCTGCTCATCAGGAGCCAGCGGCAGAGCCTCGCTTCGACACGATGCAGGCGATTGCAGGCCGCAGATTGTGAAGCCACGATGAAGAGCGTGTGGATGTAGCGATGGAACAGCTTATGAAATGCGCCGCCCTGGTCGAGCAGGCTCTTGCAGACGGACGCTTTGATGCGCAGAGCCTCGCCCGGTATCTGCGCCAGCGTCTGCATCGTCGTCTCTCCGGCGTCGAGCAGAGCCGGGACGCCGATCAATCCCTCGCGCCCGGCCGTGCCCGACTCAACGGTCGAGCCGTCCTCCATGATCGTGACCAGCGAGCCGAGCGCCGTGAGTGGGAAATAGAGATAGCGCACGGGCTCGTGCGGTGAGATGAGGATATCGCCATGCGCGAGCGAAACGCGCTCCAGATGCGGGCGCAGGAATTCGAGCTCTTCCGGCGGCAGCTTTGCCAGCAGGCGATTACCGATGCGCTCCTGCGCGGCCTCTTGAGTAGACATTAGGGGAAGCCTCCTTGTTCGTTGAAGGACAGCACACTCAAGATATCATGCGGCTAGGATTTTGTGCTCTTTTTCGGACTCTTCCTCTTCTTTTTCTCGCCCAACACTTCGGCCTCGTGCCCCTTGAGGGCGTGCTCGTCATCAACTTTTTGCAGGAGCCAGAGCGGGCGGCCGCGCTCCTGTCGCCCCTTCATACGGAAGAGCCGCCACGCGCCTTTGAGACGTTTGCCTTCGAGCCGGAACCTGAGCGAGCCCGCGCGCCAGGCCGCGTCCGCATCCTCTTCCGAGAGATTTTCAAACGTCCCGATGTCCCAGCGATAGACGAGCCCCGCGCCGTAATGGCCTTCGCTGATCTCGCCCGTGTAGGTCAGATACGAGAGCGCGTGATCCGGGACTTCGACCGCGAGCCGTTTGAGCGCAGGGTCGAGCGAAGGCCCTTTCGGCACAGCCCAGCTCTTGAGCGTCCCCGCGATCTCCAGTCGAAAGTCCCAGTGCAGGTGGCTCGCATGATGCTCCTGCACGACAAACTTGGGTCGGCTTGCCATACCAAAATAATCTCACGCAAAGGCGCAAAGACGCAAAGAAAAACATTTAAGTCTTTCTTTGCGTCTTTGCGCCTTTGCGTGAGATTTAAAACTGTAGCTTGAGCGAGAACTGCACGGCGCGCGGGCCGCCCGCCTGGAAGAGCGGGTTGAAGCCGGTGTTGTTGGTCGCGGTCAGACTGCGTCCGAGCATCGTCTGCGCGCGGCCGAAGTCGCGGCTGTTGAGGTCGCCGATGGGCGCGCCGAAGTTCGGATGATTGAAGAGATTGAAGACCTCCATCCGGACTTGCAGGTTCACGCGGTCGGTCAGAGCGAAGCGGCGCTGCAGGGCTGTATCCACCTGCTTGAAAGGAAATCCGCGCAGGGCGTTGCGCCCCAGGTTTCCCTGCTCGCCATAGCTCGTGATGACGAAGGCCTCTGGATTGATGCGACGCCCGCCCGGAGCCGTCGGGTCGATCAGATAGAGCGGGACTTCCGTGCGCACGTCCGGGCGCAGGTTGAAGCGGCCGAAGACCGAGTCGCGCTCGGAATAGATTTCGAGCGGCGCAGCCGAACGCGCGCTGACAAGCGATTCAATCGTCCAGCCGCCCAGGAGCGCATGCCCGATGCCGCCTTTGAAGAGCGAAGGCACGTCATACGAGAGCGCGGCCGTGAAAGAGTGGCGGATGTCAAAGTCCGACGGGCCGCGATCGCGCGCCGGATCGTAAGAGCCCATGTTCGAGAGCGTCGGCAGATTGGGGTTTGAATCGTTCGAAGCGATGTCGATTGAATGCGACCAGGTATAGGTCGCGTAGGCTTGAAATCCCTGCGCGAGGCGGCGCTGGAATTGAAGCTGCAACGCGTGATAATCGGCCGTCGCGCCGTTGGTCGTGACATAGACCTGACTGAAGTCCGGGTTCGGATCCTGCAGCAATTCCGTGCGCA
This sequence comes from Acidobacteriota bacterium, assembly GCA_019247865.1. Taxonomy (GTDB): domain Bacteria; phylum Acidobacteriota; class Blastocatellia; order Pyrinomonadales; family Pyrinomonadaceae; genus JACMLC01. The sequence continues at coordinate 6,406 of JAFBAJ010000162.1, read as the reverse complement.
GCAGGCGACGCCCGGAAGCTCCGACGTAGGTCGCCGTCAGCGTCTGCTTGGCTCCGAGCGACTGCTCGATGCCGAAGTTCCACTGCATGATGCGCGGCAGCTTGAGCTGCGGCACGGCGACGCGGATCAAACTCACCGGCCCGGTCTGCGTGTACGGGAGCTGCGTCATGTAGACGGGGTCGAGCGGGTACGGGATGTTGTTGTAGATGACCCGGCGCTGGTACGGGAAGGAGCTGGCGGAGTTGCCGAGCGGCCCCGTCCCGAGATCGTAAAAGATGCCGAAGCCGCTGCGCACCATCGTCCCCCAATTCGGACTCTTGAAGAGCTGGAAGGCGAGGCCGAGTCGCGGCGCGTAGTTGTTGTGCGTCGGCGTATAGAGCGGCGTCCCGGCGGGCGCGAGCGCCAGATTCGCCGGATCGTCCAGCCCCACCACCGTAAAGAGGCTCTGCTGGTTGGTGGCGTAGGGCGGCGGATTGTACTCCCAGCGCATCCCGTAGGTCAGCGTCAGCCGCGGCAGAGGCCGCCAGGTGTCCTGCGCGTAGAGCGAGAGGTTCGTGAAATAGATCGTCGTCTTGTCCTGCGTGCTGAGGGCGACGGAGGACGCGCTGCCCGCTTCGATCTCGGAGATGTTCGGATTGATCGAGGCGTTCTCTCTGTAATCCCAGGCCTCGTACGTCGAGCTGATGCGGCGCATGTCAAAGCCGACCTTCAACTGATGCGAGCCTAAGCTGAGCGAGACGTTATCGAGCAGGTTGTACTGATCCTGAAAGCTGCTGGCGTCCTTGCCGGAGAAGACGGCAGCGTTGTTGACGCCGATGGCTAAGCTCAGGAAGGAGTTGCCGCCGTTGGCGAATTCCGGCAAGAGCAGCGAGTTGTCGAACGGCACCGCGCCGCCGAAATCGTCGAGCGTAAAATATTTCTCTCCGCTGCTGCGGCTGTAGTTGAGGCGCACGTCGTTGATCAGGCGCGGCGTGATGGTCTGCGTCGCGCCGACCGTGATGGACTGCGTCTTGAAGACCAACCGTAGGTTGTTGCTCAGGCTGCTGCCGGCCCCGCGCTGAAAGATCTCGGAGGGCGCGTAGTTGTAACGCGCGAAGAACGTCATCCGCTCGCCGAGCTTCTGGTCGAGCCGGAGGCTCGCGGCATCAAAGCTGGCGCTGTCTGTGTAGGCGGACGAAAACTCGGCCAGCGCCGGATTGATGTTGCGGTGGCTGTTCGGCACCGGAAACGCGTTGAGCAGCGGCCTCAGCTCCGGGCGCGCGTTGGCGCGTGCGAACATCGAAGGCACGTCTCTGGTCGAGTACTGCGGAAGCTGTGCGCGCAGCCCTTCGTAAGAGAGAAAGAAATAGGTCTTGTCTTTGAAGACGGGGCCGCCGAGGACGCCGCCGAAATTGTGCGTCTGCGAGGCGGGCAGGTCGGTCGGCGTCGCACGCATGAACCAATCGCGCGCGCCGAGCGCATCGCTGCGAAAATAGTCGAAGAGGCTGCCGTGAAACTCGTTCGTCCCGGCGCGCGTCGTGAGCAGCACCTGCGCGCCCGGCGTGCGTCCGTACTCCGGCGCAAAGACGCTCGTCAGCACCTTGAACTCCTGCAAGCTGTCGATGGAAACGAGCGTGTTGGTCGTGCCCATTCCGCTCAGGCCGGGGAGCGAGCCCGTGCCGGACTGCCCCGTGCCGGAAGCTCCGGCGGCGACGCCGATGTTCGCACTCACGCCGTCGAGGATAAAGTAGTTGGTGTTGGCGCGCTGGCCGTTGACGCTGAACTGTCCCTGCTCCGTAAAGGTCGCGCGGGTCGCCACTGCGCCGGGAGCGAGCAGCGTCAGCGGTTGCAGGCTTCTTCCGTTGAGCGGCAGATTCTCGATTGCTTCGCGTTCCAGCGCGACGCCCGTCGAGAGCGCTCTGGCGAGCGAGTCGGCGGTGATCGAAACCGTCTCGCCGATGTCGCCGACGCGGAGCTGCACCTTGAGCGTCGCGGGCTCGCCCGCGCGGACGGTCACTTCTTTGATCTCGGAGGTCGAAAATCCGTCGCGCTGCACGACGACGATGTAGCTGCCGGGCGTCAGCTCCGTGAAGGTGAACGTGCCGTCGCTCGCCGTCATGGTGGCCCCGAGCAGGTTGCGGCGCGCATCCATCACAGACACGCTGGCATCTGAGATGACGGCTTTGTTGTCGTCCACCACGATGCCGCTCAGGCCGGCTTTCGCAGCGGCAGGATTCGCCTGAGAAGTCTGTGAGGGCTCGTCAACCAACTTCACGTTCTGGGCAAACGAGAGCGAGGCAGAGAGCAGCACGCAGACTGCGACACAGAGGTGTAGGGCTAAATTTGCACGGGCTTTTGCTGACATGACTTTCTCCGAACTGGCGCTTGTCCGATGCATCCGGGCAAGAAATGGGAGCTGACTTTCCCGCACGAAGATGCGAAGCATTTTACAACGTAGGCGCAGGTTTTGCCTAGCTTTCGCCGTCCCGGACAGGGGCGGTATATAATACCCCAGACTGCCGGTTTTAGGTATATGATAATGGCGCTGGGACAGCATAAATTCGTTATCTTTCATAGAAAAAGCTGAAAGACGCCCTCTTTCCGGTCACGCGCGAAATGCCATTTACTTCCGTCAAAAGATGCCTCTGTGCCTGCCTGCTGCTGTGGACGCTGTTGATGTCCGTTCCGGCGGCGTCGGCGCAGACGCCGCAGAAGAGCGAAGAGACCAGGGCCGCACAGAGTCTGTACGACGAAGGCAAGCGGCTGTTCGAGCAGGGCACGCCCGTCTCCATGCGGCAGGCCATCGAAAAGTTCGAAGCCGCGCTCGCCATCATGCGCAAAATCGGCGACCCATATGCGGAGGCGCTGACGCTCAGCTTTCTCGGCCAGATACACGACGCACTCGGCGAAAAGCAGCGCGCGCTGGAGTTCTACAACCGCGCGCTGCCACTTCTGCGCGAAGCCCGGAAGGTGGGCGACGAGGCGAGGGCGCTGAATAACATCGGCCTCATCTACGACGCACTCGGCGAAAAGCAGCGGGCGCTGGAGTTCTACAATCGCGCTCTGCCGCTCCTGCGCGCCGTCAAAGAGCCCGGCCCGCAAGAGCGCGGCATGGAGGCCGTGACGCTCAGCAACATCGGCATGGCCTTCGACAGTCTCGGCGAAAAGCAGAAAGCCATCAATCATCTTCAGCAGGCGCTGTCGATTATGCGCGAGCTGCAGAGTCGTTCGTTCGAAGCCATCACGCTCAACAATCTCGGCTACATCTATAACAGTCTGGGCGAGAAGGAGAGGGCGCTCGATTACTTCGCACTGGCGCTGCCGATCTTTGAGGAGCTGGGCGACAAGTACCATCAGGCCATCACGTACAACAACATCGGCTGGGTGTCTGACGCGCTCGGCGAGAAGCAGAAGGCGCTCGACTTTTATCAACAAGCCCGGCCCATCCTGCATGCCCTCGAAGACCGCTTCACGGAGGGCGTGACGCTCAACAACATCGGCCTCGTCTACCACTCGCTCGGACGCCTCACGCAGGCGCTCGACTATTTCGGGCAGGCGCTCAAACTGCGGCAGGCCATCGGCGACCGCCCGCGCGAGGCCATCACGCTCGCGGACACGGGCATGGTCTACTCCGACCTCGGGCAGACAGACAAAGCTCTGGACTATTACAACCAGTCGTTGCGCCTCAGCCGCGAGGTCGAAGACCGGAGCGTGGAAGCCTCGACCCTGCGCCGCCTCGCCCTGCTCGATATGAAGCGCGGACGCCTCACGGAGGCGCGCGCCGAGATCGAAGCCTCGCTCACGATCATCGAATCGCTGCGCACGCGCATCACCGCGCGCGAGCTGCGCGACTCGTATTTCGCCTCCGTGCAGGATCACTTCGAGACCTACATCTCGCTGCTCATGCGTATGCATCGGCAGGAGCCCGCGAAAGGCTACGACGCGCTCGCGCTCCAGGCGAGCGAGCGTGCGCGCGCGCGCAGCATGCTGGAGATGCTCATCGAAGCGCACGCGGACATCCGGCAGGGCGTCGCCCCGCAGCTGCTCGCACGCGAGCGCAGCCTGCAGGGGCAGCTCGCCGTGCTGGCCGAACGACAGACGCGGCTCTTCAGCGAGAAGCGTCCGCTCGAAGAGGCCACAGCGATCCAGAAAGAGCTGAACGCCGCGCTCTCCGAATATCAACAGGTCGAAGCTTTGATCCGCAGCAGCAGCCCGCGCTACGCAGCCCTGACGCAGCCCGTGCCGCTCGGCCTCAAAGAGATTCAGCAGCAGACGCTCGACGACAACACGGTGCTGCTCGAATACTCGCTCGGAGACAAGGAGAGCTATCTCTGGCTGGTCACGCCGACTTCGATGCAGAGCTTTGAGCTGCCGCCGCGCGCCGAGATCGAAGGCGCGGCGCGCGAGGTTCAGGAGCTCCTCACGGCGCGCAACAAGCAGATCAAGTTTGAGACGCCGGACGAGAAGCGCGCGCGCGTCGAGCGTGCCGACCGGGACTACGTGCCTGCGGCCGAGCGGCTGAGCCAGCTTCTGCTCGCGCCGGTCGCCTCTCAGCTCGCGCAGAAGCGTTTGCTGATCGTCTGCGACGGCTGGCTCAACTACATTCCGTTCGCAGCTCTGCCCGTGCCGGGCGCGCCGTCGGCCGAAAAATACAGGCCGCTGGTGGTCGAGCACGAAGTTGTCGCTTTGCCTTCGGCTTCGACGCTGGCCGTGTTGCGGCGCGAGACGGCGGGACGTGCGCCCGCCGCGAAGACGCTCGCGGTCATCGCCGATCCGGTCTTTGATAAGAATGACGAGCGCGTCCGCGCGAGCCGCAGCCAGCAGCGCGCGGAAGATGGCAGGCCACGCAACATCGCTTTTGTGAGCGGCGCAGAGACGCCTGAAGAGGAGGCTTCGCGCATCCAGCGACTGCCCTACACGCGCACGGAGGCGAACAAAATCCTGACGCTCGTGCCCGCGGCGGCCAGCAAGAAGGCGCTCGATTTCGACGCGAGCCGCGCGACCGCCGTCAGCCCGCAGCTCGGCCAGTATCGTTATGTGCATTTCGCCACGCACGGCATCCTCAACAGCGAATATCCGGAGCTCTCCGGCCTCGTGCTCTCGCTGGTCAACCGCGACGGCACGCAGCAGGACGGCTTTCTGTGGGCGCACGAGGTCTTCAACCTGCGCCTGCCGGTCGAGATGGTCGTCCTCAGCGGCTGTCGCACGGGTCTCGGCAAAGAGGTCAAGGGCGAAGGCATCGTCGGCATGACGCGCGGCTTTATGTATGCCGGAGCGTCGCGCGTGATGGTCAGCCTCTGGGACATCTCTGACGAAGCCTCTGCGGAGCTGATGGTGCATCTCTACGAGAAGATGCTCGGCCCGGAGCATCTCAGTCCCGCCGCCGCACTGCGCTCGGCGCAGCTCGCCGTCTGGCAAGAGCAGCGCTGGCAAGCGCCCTACTACTGGGCCGCCTTCGTGCTGCAGGGCGAGACGCGTTGAGAATAAAAAGAGGCGGCGACGCACCTCACACAGCCGGCCGGCGCGTGTTATACGGTGAGACATCCGACAATCCCTTCCGCATGCCTGCGATACAGAACTTTCGGCCGCCATCTGCCTCCACTCCCACAGAGCTCAAGCAACCGCTCCGCGAGAGGACGCGGCACATCGCTTGCTCATCTTCAGTTTGAAGATCGCACTAATCAAGCTCAGGCATTTTCAAACTATTCCCCCGCTTGTCTCAGTAAAGCAAAGCCCAAATCCGTTCATTTCAAAGTTCAAAGGGGAAGATATGATGAGTGGAAACAGCATGACAGGGCGTGTCATTTTCAGACTGCTCATGGTGGCGGCCTGTGTTCTCTACAGCAACCTGCTCGCGGCCAGCGCCGCGCCCGGCGACCTCGATCTATCGTTCGGCGTGCAGGGGAGACGGACGATTCTGATTCCGAATTCAAACCCGCAATCGGCACTGCACTGGAACCCGACCGAGGACATAGCCTTTCAGCCGGACGGGAAGATTCTGGTCGCGGGCAGCGCCTTTGATTCGTTCAGGGCTTTCGACTTTACCGTGACGCGCTTTAACCCGGACGGGAGCCTGGATACAAGCTTCGCCAACGGCGGCGTCTTTCGTTATGACTTTTTCGGGAAGGATGACCACGGCTGGGGCATCGCGCTGCAACCGGACGGCAAGATCATCATCGCCGGAGAGGCATATCTGGCAGTCGTCAACAACCAGGCCGATACGGCTTTCGCCCTCATCCGGCTCAATCCGAACGGCTCGTTCGATCAGAGCTTCGGCACGGGTGGCATCGTCATCACCAATTTCTTCAACAGCCTCGACTCGGCCACCGAAGTGGCGCTGCAACCCGACGGGAAAATCATTGCGACCGGGTATGTGACGCAGGGCGGTGTCAATAACGGCTCGACCTACGATTTCGCGCTCGCACGC
>JAFBAJ010000160.1 GCA_019247865.1 Acidobacteriota bacterium | reverse complement strand
GCCTCGGCCTGGTCGATACTCACGTCGAGGAACTCCGCGATCTGATCGACGGTCGCGTTCGCCAGCGACTCGATGTCTTCGACGCCGTGGTTAGCCAAGGTCGAGACCATCGCGGGGTTCATGCCCTGCAAACGTTCGAGCGGCACGGCCTCGCCCGAAGCGATGAGCGCGCCCATCTGCTGCGCGACCTCGCGCTTGATCTCTTCCTCACTGCGAATGTCTATGTTCCAGCCGACGAGCTTCGTCGCCAGCCGCACGTTCTGCCCGCGCTTGCCGATGGCAAGGCTCAACTGGTCTTCGTTGACGATCACTTCCATCTGGCGATTCTCGATGTCGGTGATGCGAACCTGATTGACCTTGGCGGGCGAGAGCGCGTTGGCCGCAAAGACCGAAGGCTCGTCAGACCACTCGATGATGTCGATCTTCTCGCCGCGCAGCTCGCGGATGATAGCCTGCACGCGCGAGCCCTTCATGCCGACGCACGCGCCCACAGGGTCCACGTCGCGCTCGTTGGAAGTGACGGCGATCTTGGCTCTTTCGCCCGGCTCGCGGACGCAGGACTTGATGACGACCGTCTCGTCGTAAATCTCCGGCACCTCCATCTCGAAGAGCCTCAGCAGGAGGTCTGGCGAAGTCCGCGAGACTTCGACCTGCGGGCCTTTGGATTCTTTGGAGACGTTGCTGATGACGACGCGTATGCGTTCGCCCTGATTCCACTGCTCGCCGCGCGATTGCTGCGAGCGCGGCAGGATGGCTTCCAGATTTCCGAGGTCGACGATGATGTTGCCGCGCTCAAATCTTTTGACGAAGCCGTTGACGAGGTCGCCGATCTTGTCTATGTACTGATCGTAGATGTTCGAGCGCTCTGCGTCGCGCACTTTTTGAAAGAGAATCTGTTTGGCGGTCTGCGCGGCGATGCGTCCCAGTTCCTCCATCGGCAGAGGGATGAGCAGGGCGTCGCCGATCTCGACCTCGTCGCCCGCCAGCTCTTTGGCCTCGTCGAGCGAGAGTTCGGTCGCGCCGTTCGCAACCTCGTCCACGACGACTTTGGTGGCAGACAGCTCGATGCCGGTCTCAGGATTCCAGTCGACCTGTATGTCTTCGCCCGACTTGAACTGCTTTTTGGCAGCCGCGCGCACGGCCTCCTTCATGGCCTCGATGACCAGCTCGCGGTCGATGCCTTTTTCCTGACACAAGACGTCAATGTTCTGCGCGATGGATGTGCTCATGTACTTTCGTTCTCTTCCTTCCGGGTGGCTTCGTGCGCGAGTTATTCCGATGTGGCGCGCAGAGGAAGCCTATTCAGTTGTGTTAACCCTGCGGCGCTGAATCTTCCAGCGCCTTCAATGCCTGTTCGCGCTCTTTTGCGCGACGAAACTCTTCTTCCACGTCTATTTCCAGATTGGCCTTGACGATGGCTTCGAGCGGGATCGAAACGCGCCCGCTCGCCTTGTCCTCAAAGACCACCGTGTCGCCTTCGACGCCGAGGATGCGCCCGCGAAAGTTGCGCTGGCCGCCGACGGCGAGGCGCGATTTCAGCTTGGCCGCGCGCCCTGCGAATCTTTCATAGTCGGCGCGTTTGTAGAGCCCGCGCTCCAGACCCGGCGAGGAGACTTCCAGGGTATAAGCCGAATGGATGAAATCCTCCACCTCCAGAATCGTGCCGACGTGGTGGCTGACCTCCGAGCAATCCTCGTGGGTCACGCCCGCCGGCTTGTCAATAAAGATGCGGATGATGGGCTTGCCTTCCGGCCCGGCCACTTCCGCGTGCACCAGCTCCAGGCCATGATCTATGCAGACGCGCGACGCGACCTCTTCCACACGCGATGCGATCGAACCCTCAGACATCTCCGGCGCGCCCCCTCCGCTCTCGAAAATCGCTCCGGCGCGCAAAAGAAAAAGTGGGCGCGAACCCACCGGTGACGACCGCCGCGCTCTGAGCAAGAGGGAAATTATACGGGAAGAGCAGGGAAAAGGCTAGTAGCCACAGAGGGCACAGAGCACACAGAGAAAGAAATGAATTTATTGCTTATTCCCTCTGTGCGCTCTGTGTCCTCTGCGGCTTATGCTGTGAGCTGCTTTTTGACGATCTCGCTGACCGTGCGGCCGTCCGCGCTCTGACCCGCGAGGCGTGCCTGCGCGGCCTTCATTACCGCGCCCATCTCGCGCATGCCGGTCGCGCCGGTCTCTGCAATGGCCGCCGCGACGGCCGCCTCGATCTCTTCCACAGAGGCCGCGCGCGGGAGGTACTCCTCGATGACGACGATTTCAGCCTGCTCCTTGTCGGCCAGCTCCTGCCGCCCGGCCTTCTCGTACTGCTCGACCGAGTCGCGCCGCTGCTTGAGCAGCGATTGCAGCGCCTTCATCATCTCCTCGTCCGTCAGCTCGGAGCCCTTCTCGATCTCGCGGTTCATGACATTCGCCTTGACCATCCGCAGCGTCGAGAGCCGCGCGGCATCCTTGCTCTTCATCGCCGCGGTCAGATCCGAGACGATACGTTCTTTTAAGCTCATCTTCTCTCTTCCTCTAGTCTGCATCTGTGCTCGCAAAATCCTGTTTGAATACTCTATCGCAACCGAGCGGAGTTCGGCTAATATGGCCGCGCATTTTGCACTGTACTGCCTGCCAACCGGAATCGAGCATGCTGTCTCCCAACACTGTTCTGCAGAGCCGCTATCGCGTCACACGTCAGCTCGGCGAGGGCGAGATGGGCGCGGTCTATGAAGCGACTGACGAGCGCGTGAGCTGCGTCGTCGCGATCAAAGAGACGCTGACCGCGCTGGACGAGGAGGGCCGCCGCGCGTTCGAGCTGCGTCGCGGCGCATACGAATCCGCCGCGACCAACCTCCGCTCCGCTGCCCGGAGCCGGGCCACGCCGGACTATATCGAGAACTGCGGTCTGCACCTCGTCGCGGTTGCGATGAAGCGTTAGGGCCTTTAAGCACGAAGGCACTAAGAGGCTCTGAAACCGCCTTTTTTAAGTGTCTTTGGGCCTTCGCTGTTCATCTTCTTCAAACCGAACCGGTACTTTCGCGAGGTAACTGTTAATCTCAAAATTTAGTCGCTTCGTCCCGTCTGGAAGCCTTTCCGTCACAGCAACGCCGTAATGCTTCGAGATTTACAGTGCGGAATTTTTTTTATTGACAGGTAAGAAATCTTGGGCTAGTCTTTGCCCGCTTCACCAGTTAAGTTCATGGCTGCGTCTCGCTAGTCTCACTACATCAGAACACTCCCGCTATAGATAGGGCACAGGTGGCCTATTATGAGAATAAATTTATTTGAAAGCTCATTAAATTTTTCAGCTTTACAAACTCAAGTTTCGGATAGCGGCTTGACGGTCGGGTAAGGTCTGACCTGAGAGGTTGAGACTCTTGCGATTGTCCCCTTTCACCGGGGTGCCTGATGACAAGGGCAAGCAGGGTGTTAGCCGAAAGGGCGTAGGTGTAGTTCAGTAAATTAGCTCAAATTCCATACTGCATCGTGTTGTCCCACCAGCAACGATCGTCAGTCAACAGTTCTGTGATGTCATAACGCTGCCTTGCGTCATCCTGCGAGATGCGCGAGGCGGAGCACAAGGATGAGCTGTATCTTGACTGCGCTTCCGGCCTCCTGAGTGCGGAATCGTTAAGAGTACTGCTCCAAGCCGGATCGAGATTTAAGAAAGGCGTCTGTTGGTTCCCGCAGCGCCTGAAAAAAAGAAGAAGCCTGCATCCACTAGCCGGTGGATACAGGCCCCAAACAACAATACAGCCCCCTGCGTTTGCGCGCAGAAGATGTACTATTCTCTGTCCCACATCTTAGCGCAAAGTGCAGTGAAGGCACAACCTTACAGGAGCGACTTCATGCACCCCCTACGAAACACAACACCCCTTTATGCTCGCCTCCGGTCAGACGCGCGCCCGACCTTCTCCGGCGACTATCAATCCACTCTGACACAGCTCTTCCGATTCCGCCACAGTCTGAAAAGCAGATACAAGCAGGCCCAGCGCCGGAGCAGATTCTGAGAGCCGTGCGGCAAGCCCCTTTGGAAAAGCTCTGAAGGGCGTTGTCGTGCGCCGCTGCCGCCATTGTCTGCTTATCAGTGACACAAAACAGGGAGGTTTGCCGTCCGGGGTGTGCTCCAGCCCGGATGAGCAAGCCTGCGGATTGGGGATTCGTTCGGCCAGCTCCTTTC
>JAFBAJ010000093.1 GCA_019247865.1 Acidobacteriota bacterium | reverse complement strand
ACGCGCGGCCGCGTCTTTGATCAGCGCGGGCACAGAGCGAATGACTGTGGACATGGCTAAGAAGAGCCTGCTCGGCAAAGCGCGCGAGCGCCCGGACTTAGTCAAGCAGGTCATTCAGAAAGCGAAGAACGAAGGGCTTCTGAACACTTTCAATGCCGTGCGCTCAAAGCTCGGCTCTTCGACCGCGCTCGGTTACAGCGCGGCGGGCATCGTCGCGGGCGTGGGCGAAGACGTGACGGAGTTTCGCGTCGGCGACCGCGTCTCGTGCGCTGGGGCCGGGTACGCTTCGCACGCGGAAGTCCTCTCCGTGCCTAAGAATCTCTGCGTCCGATTGCCCGATGGCGCGACGTTTGAAGCCGGAGCTTTCGGGACGCTCGGAGCCATCGCTTTGCAGGGCGTGCGGCTCGCGGAACCGACGCTCGGCGAAGCTGTGGTCGTTATCGGCCTGGGGCTGCTGGGTCAACTGACCGTCCAGCTTTTGAAGGCGAACGGCTGCCGCGTCTTCGGCCTCGATCTCGACCCGCAGAAAATCGAGCTGGCGCGCGAGCTGGGAGCGGACGGCGGCGCTCTGAGCGATGCTTCGGCGAAGGCCGCGGTGATGCAGTGGTCGCGCGGGCGCGGGGCGGATGCGGTGTTGATCACGGCCGCGACCTCCTCGAATCAGCCGGTCGAGCTGGCGGGAGAGATCTCGCGCATGAAGGGGCGCGTCGTGGCGGTCGGCCTCGTCGGCCTGGATGTCCCGCGCCATCTCTATTACAACCGCGAGCTGGCTTTGAAAATTTCGATGTCATACGGGCCGGGCCGCTATGACCCGGAGTATGAGGAGCGCGGGCACGATTATCCCTTCGCCTACGTGCGCTGGACCGAGGGGCGCAACATCGAAGCCTTTCTGGACCTCGTCGCCGAGGGGCGCGTCAACATCGACCGCCTCGTCACGCATCGCTTCTCGATTGATGAGGGCGAGCGCGCCTATCAACTCATCTCTGGCGAAGTGAAGGAGCCGTATCTGGGCGTGCTGCTCAACTACGATACGGAGCGCGAGCTGCCGCGCCGGATCGAGACGGGCAAAGCCTCTGCGCCGCGTGCGAGCGCCGGTCAGCAGAGCGTCCGGCTGGGGATGATCGGCGCGGGCGGCTATGCGAAGTCCATGCTCCTGCCGCACTTCAAAACATCCGGCGTCGAGTTCAAAGGGATTGCGACGGCTTCCGGCCTCTCCGCGCGCGACATAGGCGAGCGCTACGGCTTCGCTTATGCCGCTTCGGGCGCGGACGAGGTCATCAACGATAAAGAGGTGAATCTGGTCGTCATCGCGACGCGGCATGACACGCACGCGCAGCTTGCACAGAGCGCGCTCGAAAAAGGACATCACGTCTTCGTCGAAAAACCTCTGGCGATGAATGATGAAGAGCTTGACGCAGTGCTCAACGCCGCCTCTGCTTCAAACGGCAAGCTGATGGTCGGCTTCAATCGTCACTTCTCGCCGCACGCGCGCGCGGCGCGGGAGTTTTTCGCCGGGCGTCAGTCGCCGCTCTCCATCAGTTACCGCGTCAACTCCGGGCGCATCCCGCGCGAGAGCTGGATTCAGGACGCGCGCGAGGGCGGCGGGCGCATCATCGGCGAGGTCTGTCACTTCATAGACCTCATGCAGTTTTTGACCGGCGCGGTCACCACGCGCGTCTACGCCGAATCCATCACGAGCCGCAACGAACAGATCGTGGATGAAGACTCCGTCTTTATCACCTTGCGTTTCGCGGACGGCTCGAACGGCTCCATCGCGTATCTGGCGGAAGGCGACAAGGCGATGCCCAAAGAGCGCGTCGAAGTTTACGGCGAGGGCAAGACCTTCGTGCTCGATGATTTTCGCAGCGCGGTGATGTATCGCAATGGTCGTGAAGAGACGACGCGCCTGCGCAATCAGGACAAAGGACAGTCCGCAGAAGTGCGCGCCGTGTGCGCGGTCGTGACCGAGGGCACGCCTGCGCCGATCTCGCTCGACGATCTGGCCGCGACGACGCGCGCGACTTTCCGCATCCGCGAGGCGCTGCGAACGGGATTGCCTGTGGCTGTGTGAAGTAATTTCAGGCGCTGGACGAAACGCTCTTGCATTCTTTGAAGCGAGTGCTATAATCCGCCCGCCTCAAAGAGTTATTCGTGAGGATAGCGCATCTCTTAAAGTAATCGAAGTTCCCTTATAAAAAGCAGTCTCGCATTCGATGCCGTCTGACAACGCCAAAATATTTTCGCTCTTCCCGGTGCCGGACGCCACGCCAGACGAGTCCACAGAACAGGAGCGCCTGGTTCCGGCTCAAACGCCGGAAGTCTGCGCGTCCTGCTATGGAACAGGGATGGAAGTCGTGCCGGGCAAGGGCGCGCGTCCCTGCCATTGCCGCAAGCAGGAGCAGCGTGCGAAGTGGCTCGAAGCGGCACGCATCCCGCGCCGCTACGAGAAGTGCTCTTTTCAGAACTACTACCCGACGCAGGGGAAGTTCTACACCATCCAGCTCAACGCCTTTAAGTATGCCTTCACGCTCGCGCGCGAGTATCCGGCGGTGGATCGCGGGCTGCTCTTCATGGGCCCCGTCGGCGTCGGCAAGACGCATCTCTCGGTCGCCATCCTGCGCGAACTGATCGAGAAGAAGGGCCTGACCGCGCTCTTCTACGAATTCGGCTCGCTCTTGAAGGAGATACAGAATTCCTGGAACCCGATCTCGCAGACTTCGGAGCTGAAGGTGCTGGAGCCTGTGTTCAATGCAGAGGTGCTGGTGCTGGATGAGCTGGGAGCCAGTAAGCCGACCGACTGGGTGCGCGACACGATGATGCAGATCATCAACACGCGCTACAACGACCGGAAGCTGACCATCTTCACGACCAACTACCTCGACACGCGCCGCGCCGAGAAGGAAGAGACTTTAGAAGACCGCATCGGCGTCCGCCTCCGCTCGCGCCTCTTCGAGATGTGCAAGACCGTCCAGATCGAAGGCGAAGATTACCGCCGGAAGTTCGATAGTCCGCCAGCTTAATCAAAATAATTTTCACGCAAAGGCGCAAAGACGCAAAGAAAGACTTTAAGTTCTTCTTTGCGTCTTTGCGTGAGAACTTTTTATGGCACGTAAGCTGAAGGCACCGGCACGTCGCCGCTCGTGCCGAAGAGCTGGACGCTCAAGGTGTTGCTGTAGCTGTTGAGAACGTACCAGCGGCCGTCGCTCGGACGAAAGACCGCGATGTCCGTCTTGAAATCGCCGTCGTAGTCTCCGGGCACGGGCCTGTCCGCCTGTGTGCCGAAGGCCAGCGCGCGCAGCGTCCCGCTCTGGCTCTGGAAGACATACCACGTCCCCGTCGCGTTGCGAAAGACCGTGAGGTCGCTCTTGCCGTCTCCGTCATAATCGCCGACCACAGGCACATCGCCGCTCGCGCCGAAGACCTGCGTGCGCAGAGCGTTGTCAGAGCTTTGCCGTATGTACCACGCGCCGCTCGATGCTCTGAAGACAGAGATGTCAGCTTTCCCGTCGCCATCGAAATCGCCGGAAGCGGGCACGTCCGTCGCGAGCCCAAACAGAGTCGCGCGAAAACCGTTGTCCGAGCTTTGCCTGACGTACCACCAGCCCTGACGAAACACCGCGAGGTCTGTCTTGCCGTCGCCGTCATAGTCCGCCGCCGCCGCCACGTCGCCGCCCGTCCCGAAAGAGTCCGCGCGCAGTGCGCCGTCCGAGCTTTGCAGGATAAACCACGTGCCATCACGAAAGACCGCGAAGTCCGTGAAGCCGTCTCCGTCATAATCTCCCGGCACGGGTTTGTCACCGGCTGCGCCGAACGGTTGCGCGTTCAGCGCGCCGTTCGAGCTGGCCTGCGTGTACCAGTTGCCGCTCGACGGACGAAAGACAGAGACATCCGTTCTGCCGTCGCCGTCGAAATCGCTCTGCGGCATGAGCAGGTGAGACGGCGTCTGCACGACCTCGAAATCAGAGCCTCTGATCCCGCTCAGCGTATGCAGCTCGTCGTCGTTCCAGCGCGAGTCGGGCGAGCCGGAGATGTACCAGTTCGAGCCGTTGTCCGCGAGAATGAGCCCGTACTTCTTCATCGCCGTCAGCACGACCTGCATCGCTGGCGAGTAGCCGTTGATGTTGACCGCAGCTTTTAAGCGCACGCGCAGTCCCATCGGCGGCAGGCTCTGGCTCGTGTTGCTGCTCGCGAAGTGGCGCGCAGGATAGACGTAGGCTCTGCGCGTCGCGGCGGCCGTGAAGCGCAGGGCGTGCCTGATCTCATGCTGCTCGAAGACTTCATCGTAGCGCACCAGGCCGGGAAAGATCGGCAGGCCCGCCGCGTCCGCCGAAGTCCATCCTTCCGGGCGCAGCGCGTTCGAGTTGAGATCGAAGACCGCGCCGCTGTCAGCGTTCCAGCTCGTCCCGCCGCCAACCGGAAAAGAGCGATACATCTCGTAGAGCTTCCAGTTGTCGCGGTCAATGATGAGGACATGACGGTCGCCGGTCGCATTCGGGCCGCCTTCGATGGGCGCATTGGTCGGAACCGGATACGGCCCAGGGTCGCTCTGGTTGCCGTACGCCGTGAAGCCGATCTGCACGCGCGGCTGCGTGCCCGCGACGACGACGTAGGGAATCCCGTTCGGCGCGCCCGCGTAGACCGTGCCGAAGTCCGGGTGCAGGCCCGTGCCCGCGCCCATGCTGCCGATAAGCGTGTCGGAGTTCATATCGACCGGCGCGCGCGAGATGTCCTGATTCCAGGGATTGTTGGCCGGAAAAACGCGCTTCCCATGCAGGCTCGCGCCGATGCCTAAATCGGGCACGGCCTCCGTGCGGCTGTTCGAATCAATCCTCGTCACACTGCCGCAGACGAGCGCGCACAACAGAAGAGCGATGCCGAAAGTTTTTCTCATAACGCCCCACAACAAGTTTTTGAGATGTGCCGGTGAGATGAACGTGGGACAAGAGGGAACTGACGCTTATTACCTTAAAGTCTTTTGTCGAGCGAAGTCAACTTCAAAAACAGTTTCGCGCAAAGGCGCAAAGACGCAAAGGAAAACGATGAAGCTTTTCTTTGCGCCTTTGCGCGAAACTGTTTTAATCAGAAATTGAACTTCAATCCGAACTGGATGACGCGAGGGTCACCGGCGCTGGTGA
>JAFBAJ010000363.1 GCA_019247865.1 Acidobacteriota bacterium | reverse complement strand
CAAAGGCCAGCGCCGCACTGGCGGCAACGGCAAGCCGCCGGGCGGTAACGGCCACGGCGCGGGCGGCGGGGGCGACAACACGCGGTCCGGCGGCTTTTCGCCGGACCGCTACAGGATCGCAATCTGGGTCACGCTCGCCGCCGTGATGATGATGTTCACGGCTCTCTCCAGCGCGTACATCGTGCGTGCGGCGGGAGCCAGCGATTGGGTTGTGATTCGGATGCCGCGCCTGCTCTGGCTGAGCACGTCGCTGATCGTGCTCAGCAGTCTATGCTTCGAGCTGTCACGCAGGGCCTTAAAGCGTGATGACCAGCAGGGCTATGCGCGCTGGCTGATGGTCACGGTCGGGCTGGGCCTGGGTTTTCTGGCCGCGCAGTTTCTGGCGTGGCGCGAGCTGGTCGCGCAGGGAATTTATCTCTCGACGAATCCGCACAGCGCCTTCTTTTATCTGTTGACAGGGCTGCACGCAGTACACCTGCTCGGCGGCATCCTGGCGCTGGATTACCTGCTGCTGCACGCGCGGCGCAGGCGCGCGCCCGAAGAGATCGGCCCTAAGCGGGCGGCGGCGGCGGGCGCGGTGGCGATCTACTGGCATTTCATGGGAGCTCTCTGGATCTACCTGTTCTTACTTCTCTTTCTGTGGAGGTAAAGGAATTTGAGCACGGAAGCGCATGCGGAACATCTCGTCGGGACGGATTGGGAGGGCGGTGCGCTCCCCTATCGCGTCGGCCATAAAAAGCTCGGGATGTGGCTCTTCATCGTCTCGGACGCGCTGACGTTCACGGCGCTCCTGATGGGCTACTCTTACGTGCGCGCTTCGAGCGAGCAGTGGCCGGAGCCCTTCCATTTCTATCCGAGCATCATCTTTTCGACCGTCATGACGCTGTGCCTGCTGGCTTCGAGCTTCACGATGGTGATGGCCGTCAAGGCTTCGGCGCGCAAAGACCGCCAGGGGACGCGCCGCTGGATTCTGGCGACGATGCTCGGCGGGCTCCTCTTCCTGGGTCTCCACATCACGGAATGGAAGCACCTCATCGATGAAGGTCTGACGCCGAAAACACTGCCGGCCGAGTGGCTCAGGGAATGGCCGAACGCCACCTATCTTTTCGGCTCGACCTTCTTTGCGATCACGGGCCTCCACATGTTCCACGTTCTCACGGGCGTCATCTACCTGGGCGTCATCGCCCTGCGCGTCCGGCGCATGTCGCACGAAGACGTGGAGATCGGCGGGCTCTACTGGCACTTCGTCGATCTGGTCTGGATGTTCGTCTTCCCGATGATCTATCTCCTGTCCGTTTTTCGCGGGAAATAAAGTTTTGGAGGCATCAAAGGAGCAGCAGATGAGCCGCCTTGTCGATTCGATCAGAAACCTGTCGCAGAAAGAGGACGTGATTATCAACGCCATCTGTCTGGTGATGGCGTTGCTCTTTTTCGGCCTTGCCGCCGGCAATCTCAAGTGGGCCGGAGATTTCCTGACGACGGATGCGCTCTTCGTCGTGGTTGTCTTCGGGATGCTGGGCACAGTCCTGCTCATCAGCCCTGTGCTCTGGCTGTACAAGCACGGCTACTTCGCCAAACTGGTCGGCTCGCACATCGACACCGAGCCGGTCGAGATGGTGCCGGTGCATTTCGAGGGGACGACGAAGCTCTTCCTGAGCATCCTGGGCTGGCTCCTGGGGCTCACGCTGATCGAAGTCCTGCTGGCGTACAAGCAGGTGCCCATCGTCCTCATGCTGACGAT
Source organism: Acidobacteriota bacterium (assembly GCA_019247865.1). Lineage (GTDB taxonomy): Bacteria > Acidobacteriota > Blastocatellia > Pyrinomonadales > Pyrinomonadaceae > JACMLC01. The sequence continues at coordinate 2,186 of JAFBAJ010000363.1, read as the reverse complement.
CCTGATCGGCCTCTCGCTCATCAAGGCGGCGCTCATCATCGCCTACTTCATGCACCTCAAGTTCGAGCGTTTAAGCCTCGTGCTGTCGCTCATCCCCGCGCTGGTCATCTGCATCTGCCTCTTCTTTATCTTCTTTCCCGATAGCGCGCGGTCGAAGAATTACCGCTACGGCGCGACGCCTGCGACCGAGCAGGGACAGAAGGCCGAGCCATGAGAATGCCCTGTGCGAAGACGAGAGGGATGCTGATCCGCATGCTGGTCTTACTGGCCGTGCTCGGACTCTTCGCTCTGCCCGCGTTCGCGCAGTGCCCGCTATGCAGGCTGTCGGTTGAAAGCTCGGAACAGGGAAAGATGATGGCGAAGGGCTTGAACCTCGGCATCCTCGTCCTGCTCGTGCCGCCCGTGACCGTCTTCTGTTCGATCTTCGCCTACGCCTTCAAACACCGCAGAGCGCGTGGCGATTGAATCCGACCGGCGCATCTTTCTCGTAACCGAATTATGATGCAAAGCACCATGCAGGACTGGCCGCTGACGATCACAGCACTCTTCAGGCATGGCGCGAGAGTCTATGCCGATAGCTCCGTCGCCACCTTTGAAGATGACGGCGTGCGGCGCGCCAGCTTTGCCCAGGTCGCAGAGCGCGTCGAACGTCTGGCCGCAGCCCTGCAACGCCTCGGCATCGAGCCGGGCGACCGCGTGGCGACCTTCTGCTGGAACACACAGGAACACCTCGAAGCCTATCTCGCGGTGCCTTCGATGGGCGCGGTGCTCCACGCACTCAACCTGCGACTCTTCCCGGAGCAGCTCGCCTTCGTCATCAATCACGCCGGGGACAAGGTCATCATCGTGGACGATTCGCTTGCGCCGCTGCTGGCGAAGGTCAAAGATCAGCTCAAGACGGTCGAGCATCTGATCATCGTCGGCGATGGCGAAGCGGCGGAGCTGGGCGACGGATGTTTGCGTTATGAAGAGCTGCTGGCGGCGGAGCAGCCGGGCTTCGTGTGGCCTGAGATCGACGAGCGCTCGGCGGCAGCCATGTGCTACACCACCGGCACGACCGGAGACCCCAAAGGCGTCGTCTACAGTCATCGCTCGGAATATCTGCACGCGCTGACCGAATGCTCCTCTTCGGCGCTCGGCATCTCGGAGCGCGACCGCATCCTCCCCATCGCCCCGATGTTTCATGCCAACGCGTGGGGGCTCCCTTACTCCGGCTGGCTGGCGGGCGCGGACTTTCTGATGCCCGGCCGCTTTCTACAGGCGGAGCCGCTCTGCCGCATGATCAAAGCGGAGCGCCCGACTTTCGCCGGGGCCGTGCCGACCATCTGGGGCGAAATCCTGCGTTACGCAGACGCGAATGAAGTTGACCTGCGTTCGCTGCGGATGGTGATGTGCGGCGGCGCATCTGTTCCGCGCGCGCTGGTGGAAAAGCTCGAAGAGCGTCATGGCGTACGCATCACACAGGCCTGGGGCATGACCGAAACGAGCCCGATGGCTTCGATCGCGTGCCCGCCGAAAAGCTGTCAGCCGCACGAGGAGATAGACTGGCGGCTCAAGTCCGGCCGCATCGTGCCGGGCGTCGAGCTGCGCATCGTGGACGACGGCAAGGTGCTGGACTGGGACGGCCAGACGGTCGGAGAGATACAGGTGCGCGGCCCGTGGATCACGGCTCGTTATCACGGCGCGGATTATCCGGACAGGTTCGATGAAGGATGGCTGCGGACGGGCGATGTCGGGACGGTTGACGCGAGGGGCTATATCCAGATCACAGATCGCACGAAGGATGTCATCAAGTCCGGCGGCGAGTGGATATCCTCCGTCGAGCTGGAGAACGAGATCATGGCGCACCCGCACGTCATCGAGGCCGCCGTCATCGGCGTCCCGGACGAACGCTGGGATGAACGCCCGCTCGCCTGCGTCGTCCTCAATGAAAACTCCGCGACGACGCCGGACGAGCTGTGCGCTTTTCTCGAATCGCGCGTCGCGCGCTGGTGGGTGCCCGAACGCTGGACGTTTATCCCTGAGATTCCCAAGACGAGTGTCGGCAAGTTCGACAAAAAAGTTCTCCGCGCGCGGCGCGAAGCAGGCGCGCTTGAGATTGTCCATGTGCAATAATCTTTGCAGGCGGCTAAGACAATTAAATGTTAATATTGAGCACCACCCATAAATCTGTTTCCGTAAAGAAA
>JAFBAJ010000108.1 GCA_019247865.1 Acidobacteriota bacterium | reverse complement strand
CTGACACTCTCTGCACTTGTAGCGTTGACTGCCGGTGCGTGTCCGCCCGGCTTTGGTCTGTCGCTCTGTTGTCGAACAATGAGGGCATTGATGCATCCTCATAGCTTAACATCAGCGACTCCGATTTAGACACTCCCCAAAAACAGGTGGTGACCTACATTCAACTCTCTGCGCTTTCTCTGCGTGAACTCTGCGCCTGCGGCGTTGAGTATTGTGGAGCATCAGCTCAACGCAGAGACGCAGAGTTGGCGCAGAGGAAACACAGAGAAAAACAATTTAGGACACGACTCAAAAACAGTTTCCCGCACAGGCGTAAAGAAAAGCATTCAAGACAAATTAGCTCTCAACACCTTTGCGCCTGTGCGGGAGATTCTTTGGTTTGATTTTTCAAATTGACCCGCTACCATATTTTCGGCTACAAAGAGGGCTGCGATATTTCCGCTCTGAAAATCCTTTTCGCTTTCAGACAGCCATGACAAAACGCGTTCCGACAAAGCCAACGGGCCAGACCGCGCGCCGCGCCGCGCAGGTCTATCCCTTCGCGGCCATCGTCGGGCAGGAGGAGATGAAGCTGGCGCTGCTCCTCAATGTCATCGATCCGCTCATCGGCGGCGTGTTGATTATGGGACATCGCGGGACTGGCAAGTCCACGGCCGTGCGTGCGCTCGCAGACCTTCTGCCGCAAATCTGGAAGACGGCGGATTGCGCGTACGGCTGCGACCCGGACGAGACGGAAAATCTCTGCGACGCATGCGACGCGACGCTGACCGCGCACGGCAAGCTCGCGCGCACGCGTGCCGTTGTGCCGGTCGTAGACCTTCCGCTCGGCGCGACCGAAGACCGCGTCTGCGGCACGATCAACCTGGAGCGCGCGTTACAGGAGGGCGTCAAAGCTTTTGAGCCGGGGCTGCTGGCGCGCGCACATCGCGGCTTTCTCTATGTGGACGAAGTCAACCTGCTCGAAGACCATCTGGTAGACCTCCTGCTCGATGTCGCGGTCACTGGGCGCAACACGGTCGAGCGCGAAAGCATCTCGCTCACGCATCCGTCGCGCTTCGTCCTCGTCGGCTCCGGCAATCCCGAAGAAGGAGAGTTGCGCCCGCAACTGCTCGACCGCTTCGGCCTCTACGTGGAAGTGCAGACCGTGACGGACCTGGAGCAGCGCGTTCGCATAGTGTCTCTGCGCGAAGCCTTCGAGCGCGACCCGGCGAAGTTTCGCGCGGAGTTTGAAGCAGAGCAGCAGAGCCTCAGGCGCAGGCTCACGCGCGCGCGCAAGCTCGCAACGCAGGTGACCATCTCGACGGAGCTGCTGCGCGCCATTGCTGCGCTCTGTCTGCAACTCAGGATCGACGGGCATCGCGGCGAGCTGACGATTGCACGTGCGGCGCGTGCGCTGTCCGCCTTCGAGGGGCGGCGTGAAGCCTCCGAAGCGGATGTCCAACGCGTCGCACCACTCGCCCTGCGCCATCGCCTGCGCCGCGATCCTTTGGAGCCGACCGGCGGCGGCCAGCGCATCACGCAGGCGCTCGAAAAAAACTTTTCGCAGGCGGAAGCCAGGAGCACGCGCGCCCAATCGGAGAGCAAACCACAGCACTGGCCGGACAAAGATCAACCGGAACGCCCCACGCCCGCGCCCTCGGACGCACAGCTTCCGGCAGACGCGCTTCAGCAGAACTCTCAAACACCCGCTCAAGCGCGCACGCCCGAACAGTCTGCACACAGAAGCCGCGGCCGCGGCCGCACTACGCACGACGCGCGGCGTGGGCGTTACACGCGCGCCGTCATCAACCGTCCGCCCGAAGCAAAGGTCGCCCTCGACGCCACGCTCCGCGCCATTGCTCAAAGTCCCAGGTCCCAAGTCCCAGGTCCCAGGCTCGCAGACCTGCGCTATAAAAAGTTTAAGCGCAAACAGGGCACGCTCTTTATTCTGGCGATTGACACCTCGGGCAGCATGGCTTTGAATCGCATCGAGCAGGCGAAGGGAGCGCTCGTCTGGCTGCTCAACAAGTCTTACCTGCGACGTGACCGCGTCGCGCTCGTCAGCTTTCGCGGCGCGCAGGCAGAAGAGTTGTTGTCTCCTTCGCAGAGCATGTCGCGCGCGCGCAGGCTGCTCGACGAAATGCTGATGGGCGGAGCAACGCCGCTCGCCTCCGCTCTCGCCTGTGCACACAGGATTGCAAAGCGCGCCGCGCTTCAGGGCACAGAGCGCGTGGTGTTGCTCCTCTTCACGGACGGGCGGGCCAACGTCGCACTGCGCGAGCAGCATTTGAATAGTCCGGCCACAAAACAGGATGTGCAGGCCGCGCTCGTGCAGGAGCTTGAGCAGTTGGGCGCGGCGCTCAGCGAGGCGCGCGTCTCGACTGTGTTGGTGGATACGCAGAATCGTTTTACTTCCGGCGGCGTCGGGCGCGCGTTGGCGTTGCGCCTCGGCGCGCGGTATCTTTATCTCTCATCCGGCGGAGCGATTGACGAACGCCTGCAAGCGGCGAATCTCCTGGAAGCTTAAAAATCGTGAAGCAGCCCACATCACAGACAGCATCCCTCTCAAGTGTCGAGCGCGACCGCCGCGTGCTGGCGCTGACAGAGCAGTTGCTGGAGATCGAGCAGCGTCTGATTCCGACCGGCCTGCACGTCTTCGGGCGCGCGCCCGAAGAGCCCGCGCAGGCGGACATGCTGCGCATGGTGGCCTCTTTCGACCGGCCCGAAGCAGGCGCACGCTCGCTCCCGGAACTCGTCGCAGAAGGTTTAGCTTTACAGCCTTACTCCCAACTCCTCGACGCGAGCCGGAACGACGAGCAGGCTTTGCGCGAACGCGAGCGCGTGGATGAAATGGTCGCTCAAGCCATCGAGCTTTTCCTGCGTGCGGGCACACGCGCCGCGTGCGAATGGTTACAGCGTGAAGCGCGCGTCTCAACGGACGACTCCGGCCCGGTCTTCATGCTGCTCGAAAAAATTCACGCCGAGCTCAAGGTCAATCAAGAGGCCGACGCGCTCGTGCGCGCTCTGCGCGGCGAGTACATAGAGCCCGGGCCGGGCGCGGACATCGTGCAGAACCCCGCGATTCTTCCGACCGGGCGCAACACGCACGCCATCAACCCTTACGCCGTGCCGTCCGAGATCGCTTTCACGCGGGCAGAGCGCGTCGTGAACACTTTGCTGGACAGACATCGCGCGGAGCATGGACGCTGGCCGCGCTCGATGGCGCTCGTGCTGTGGGGGCTCGACAATATCAAGACGCAGGGCGAAGGCGTCGCGCAGGCTTTGTGGCTGATGGGCGTGCGTCCGGTGCGCGACGCGATGAACCGCGCGACGGATGTCGAAGTCATCCCGCTCGAAAAATTGAAACGCCCGCGCATTGATGTCGTGATGACCGTCTCCGGGATTTTCCGCGACCTCTTCGGCGCGACGATGGGACTGCTCGACAAGGCCGTGCGGGTGGTGGCCGCGCTCGACGAACCGGCGGAGCTGAACTACCTGCGCTCGCATGTCGCGGAGCAGATGCACACAGACGATTGTTCCTTTGACGAAGCCTCGACGCGCGTCTTCTCCAACGCGCCGGGCAATTACGGGACGAACGTCAACTTTATGGTGATGGACTCGCAGTGGGAAAATTCCGCGACGCTCGGCGAGCTGTTCGTGACGCGCAAGTGCTTCGCTTACGGGCGTGACGCGCGGGGACACATGATCGAAGGGCGCGAGGCGCGCCTGGCGATGGATCGCGCGCTGTCACGCGTCGAGGCCGCTTACCAGAACATAGACACCTTCGAGATCGGCATCACGGACGTTGACCATTACTTTGAATACCTCGGCGGCGTGACCCGTGCAGTGGAGGAGCGCGCACAGGTGCGTCCGGCAGTCTATCTCTCGGACACGCTCTCGCCGGACGGCAAGGTGCGTTCGCTCGAAGAGACCGTGCGTTTGGAGACGCGCGCCAAGACGCTCAATCCGAAATGGTACGAAGGGATGCTCAGGCACGGCTATCGCGGCGTCGCGGAGATCGAGAACCACGTCGCCAACACCTTCGGCTGGAGCGCGACGGCCGATGCCGTTGACGATTGGGTCTACACGGAAGTGGCGAAGACCTTCGTCCTCGATGAAGAGATGATGAATCGCCTGCGCAGTCTCAACCCGCACTCCGCACGCTCGCTCGTCGCCCGGCTCTTAGAGGCCGAAGGGCGCGGCTTCTGGCAGGTGGATGACGAGATGCTCAATCGCCTGCGCGAGACTTTCGCAGGGCTCGAAGATCAGCTCGAAGGGCTCACATAAAATTAAGTGAACGTCACAGTCCTTTACATCGGCTCCAGCCTTCTCGCGCCGCTCAGGCAGGCGGAGCGGGAGCTCAATGCAGAGTATGAGCTGGGCTTGAGGATCGCTGCGCACAACTTCGGCGCGGCGTTGAGCGAGGAGGTGTGGCGCGAGGTCGAAGGTGACCTGGGCCGTGCGGATGTGGTCTTTGTGATCCATGTGATGGACGGCGAGAACGCCGCGCGGCTGCTGCCTGCGCTGGAAAAATATCGCGCGCGGCATCGCGCGGTCATCGTCATCAACTGCATGCCGGAGTTGATGCGCCGGACGCGTCTGGGGCGCGTTGACTTCGGGCAGATGTTCGGCGGAAAGGGAAGGTCGGAGGGCGAAACGGGGAAGCCCGTGCGCGGCAAAAGTCTGGCGCGGAGCGTGGCCGCGTGGATGGGAGAGCAGGCGCGCGCGCACAGGGAAAAGAAGCGGCGCAGCCATACGACATATCTCAAGCTGGTTGAGCGGATGCCCGCGCTGTTGAAGCTCGTGCCGGGAGCTGGAAAATTGCGCGACCTCAAAAATTATCTGGCGCTCTTCTGCTATTTTTTACAGCCGACGCCCGCGAACATACGCTCGATGATTCTGCACGCGCTCAAAGAGTATGTGCCGGACGTGCGTCTGGCGAACGTCAAGGCCGTTCCGTTCGAGACGATGCCCGCGGTCGCGCTCTATCATCCGGACGCGCCCGCGCTGTTTGAGACTTACGAGGCTTATCGCAAGTGGTACGAGAAGCGCTCGAAGCAGAGGCTCGAAGCGGAGCAGACCATCGGCCTGCTCCTGATGCGCCCGCAGATCGTGAGCCGGACGCGCAGACATTACGACGGCCTGATCCGCGCAATCGAAGCTGAAGGCTTAGCCGTTCTGCCAGCCCTCTCGACCCTCATGGACAACCGCGAGGCGTGCGAAAAGTTCTTTCTCAAAGACCAGACCTCGCGCGTCAGCCAGATCGTGTCGCTGACGGGCTTTAGCTTTGTCGGCGGCCCGGCGATGAATGACAGCGAAGCTGCGGCGCAGTTCTTGAAAGAGCTGAAGAAGCCGCTCCGCTCCTGCGTCAGTCTGGACATGCAGACGATTGAGGACTGGCGCGCGTCCGGCACGGGGCTCAATCCTGTGCAGGCCGGGATGCAGGTGGCGATTCCTGAATTGGACGGCGCGACAGAGGCTTTTGTGTACGGCGGGATGCCTGCGGGCGGCGCGGAGCCCGTGCCGCTGGAAGATCGCTGCCTTCGTCTCGCGCGCAGGTTGAAGCGTTGGCATCGCTTGCAGACAGCGCCGCGTGCGTCCTTGAAGCTGGCGCTGCTGCTCTTCTGTTTTCCGCCGAACAAAGGCAACGTCGGGACGGCCGCCGATCTGGATGTCTTTCCGAGCGTGTGGGAGATTCTGGGACGCTTGAAAGCGGAAGGTTATGAGGTCGAAGTTCCGTCGAGCGCGGACGCCTTGCGCGAACTGCTGCTCGGTGGAGATTCAGAGAAGTACGGCGCGACGGCTCGAATCGCTTATCGCATGGGGACGGACGAGTACCGCAGGCTCTGTCCCTTCGTCGAAGAGATCGAAGCAGAGTGGGGCACGGCTCCCGGCAAGATAAATTCTTTCGGCGGCGAGTTGCTGGTTCAGGGAATACAGCTCGGCAACGTCTTCATCGGCGTGCAGCCGACCTTCGGTTATGAAGGCGACCCGATGCGCCTCATGATGGCGCGGAGCGGCGCGCCGCATCACGGCTTTATGGCGCTCTATACCTATCTCGAAAAGATTTTCGGAGCGGACGCGTTGGTGCATGTCGGGACGCACGGCGCGCTGGAGTTCATGCCGGGCAAACAGGTCGGCCTCTCTGACTCCTGCTGGCCGGACCGTTTGATCGGAGAGCTGCCGCACCTCTATCTCTACAGCGTCAACAATCCCTCGGAAGGCTCCATCGCCAAACGCCGCTCCTACGCGGAGCTGGTCTCGTATCTCACGCCGCCGATTGAGCGCGCGGGAGTTTACAAAGACCTCGCGTCGTTGAAAGAACTGCTGGCGGCTTATCGTCAGACGGCGGATGAAAGAGAGCGCGAACAGCTTTTCGGTGTCATCGAAGAGACGGCGCGGGCTCTGAATTTTCAGGACGACGCTCACGCTAACGCACCATCGCCTGCTTATACGCGACTTTGATCAGGCTCTCGACGGACGCATCAAAATTGTCGCGGTTCTCCTGATCGTTTCCAGCGAACTTCTGTCGCCACGCGGCCAGATCGACGGCTTTGGGGACAGCCTGCTGCACCTCTTCCAGTTTCCGGCCGGGCGTCGTGTTGACCTCTTTCAACACCACCGCCACCACTTCGTCTACGAGCCCGATGACCTGCGTCAGGTATGTTTTGTCATGCTGTATGTCGCCGTGGCCCGGAATGATGGTTTGGGCGTCGAGTTGTGCGATGCGTTGGAGCGTCGCAGCGAGTTCCAGCGGGAAGCCTCCGTAAAAATAGGGCACTGGATGGTCTAGCAGGTCGCCGACGATGACTATCTTTTCTTTCGGCAGAAAGATCACGGTATCGCCAGCAGTGTTGCCGCGCCCCAGAAATCTGATCTGCACTTCACGATTGCCGAGATTGACGGAGAGCTCGTGGTCGAAGGTCACGTTGGGGGCGAGCGGTGTGAGATTTTTGAATTCGGCGACGACCGAATCGATGCCGTTGAGGCTGTTGGTGAGGTCTTTTCTGAAAGCGTCGGAGATCGGATTGCCGTCACCGTCCTTGCCCGTCTCCAGATAACGCTTGAAACGCTCTGTGCGGTTGGAGTAGCTGGTGATCGCGGTCGGGTTGAAGCTCTGAATCATCTTCTGCGTCTCGACCTGCGCGATGACAGAGAGCCCCGGAAACGCCTCAGCGTAGAGGGCGTTGCCGTTCGTGTGATCGAAGTGCCAGTGCGTGTTGACCAGATAGCGCACGGGCTTGTTCGTCCACTGGCGAATCTGTTTGATGTCCTCCTTCGTGCTTGATGGAAGGAGGCAGGAATCTACCACCAGCACCTCGCGCTCGCCGATGATAACCGTCGTGTTGCCCTGCGGGAAACTGTCGGGCGCGTCCGGATGGCGAATGACATAGATTCCCTCGGAGACTTTGGTCACCGTCCGCTCGTGCGTCGTCACCGAATCGGCGAAGAGCGGCGCGGCGTTCAGCGAACAGATGAGCAGCAGTATCGAAAGGCGGAAGGATAAAACCCTCTTCATCAAAGATGGCATGGATGCTTTTCTCCCCGGCTCAAAGGTCTTAGGACATTTAACCTTCGTAGCTTATAGAGAATCGCTCAAATGCTGTCTTGAATGTTCTTGCTGTTTTGCGCGTACTGGCCGGGCGTGATTGCGACCAGCCGCTTGAAATGGCGTGTCAGATGGCTCTGGTCTGCGAAGCCCGTCTGTTGCGCGACCTGCGAGATGGCAAGACCCTCGCGCAGCAGCGCTTTGGCTCGCAAGACACGGAGCTGTGTCTGAAAAGCATGAGGCGGCATCCCGTATCGCTCCGCGAAGACGCGTGTGAAATGGAAGAGGCTGAGGTGCGCGACGGCCGCGAGCTGGTCGAGCGAGATGTTCTCGGCGTAATGCTCGGCCAGATAATCATAGGCGCGCCTGAGCGCATGCTGGCCCGTCCCCGGGCGGCGCGGCGACGGGCGCTGCTCCGCGAAGCGCAGGATGAGCGTGTTGAGAAAACTGTAGAGCAAGGTCTGCCGCTCAAGGCTCGATGCGTGGCGCTCCAGCGCACGGTGCAGACGCAGGTAACGCCCGATCAGCTCTTCGTCGAAGACCACCGCCGTCGGAAAAAAGGGCAGCCCTCTCTCCCTCTGATGCGCTTCGGTCGCGGCGCGGCGCATCAGCTCCGGCCCCAGGAAGAGCGTCCGATAGCTGCATCCGTCTTGGTCGAACGGGCGGTTCGCGTGCACCTCTCCGGGATAGACCATAAAGAGGCTGGTCGGCGGCGTCGAGAGGCTGCGGCCACGATAGCAGAGCTCGCCGTCTCCGGCCTGTATGAAGCAGAGCTGGTATTCCTCGTGGCAATGGCGCGGGACGGGCCGCACGACGCCAAAGCCGCGCCGCGCTTCGAGCTGGCCGAGGTCAGGCGGATGCCAGACCTCTATCACATTGCGCCTCATTTCCATCATTTTAACGAGCGTCCTGCACGGCCTTGCGAAAGTCTGCGGGTGTGATGCGATATTTGAAGGTTTCGCTGCCGTTGATGGCGATGACCGGGATCGAGTGCTTGTAGCGCTCGAAAATCTCCGGGTCGGTCTCGATGTTGACCTCTTCGAGCTCGTATAGCTCGGCGCAGGCGGCGGCGTGCATCTGCTGTTTGGCCTCTTCGCAGAGATGGCAGCCGGGTTTGGTGTAGAGCGTGACTCTGGCTTTGCCTTTCAACTGAACATCTCTCCTCTCATTCCTTTTACATTTTAACCTTGCCACAGAATTGAGAATAGGAGTATATATATTGCACCGAGCCGCTTTATAATAAAATTTCTGGCACGGCGCTCTTCATACAGAAGCACCACCATGTTGGGTAATTGTTGCAGAGAGTTTGATCCCTGTGATGCGGGATAGCTATATTCCGCGCTAAGGTTCATAAGGGAGCGGTCTATACAGTACCGTGCAGTGTTTTCCGGGTGTTCAGCACATAGCTTCAGCGAACGGAGGTTTGCGGAGTGGAGAGTCCAGAAAATCCTAATCCATCCGCCGAGAGCGCGGGCAGCAGCAGCGCTCCGTCTACACAGGAACTGCCGGCGAGCAATCCGCCCGCCGCACGCGTCGCGCCGGGCGCGGCTCAGACCTCTTCGACGCCCACCGCAGGCGTAGCGAAAGGCGTGCCCAAAGCCGCCGCCGCTCCACGTCCTAAAGGCGCGGTCGTCGAAAGCGCGGCCGAGCCGGAGGTCAACAAGCAGCGGCGCATCATCACCTGGTCCATCATCGGCGGCTTTCTCGTGACCTGCTTTCTGATGTTCGTGCGCTTCTTCCTGCCGCGGGAGATCTTCGAGCCGTCGAGCATCTTTCGCATCGGCTATCCGGGAGACTACGCGCCCGGCATCGATACCAAGTGGCAGCAGCAGTACCGCATCTGGGTGAATAAATCGCCCGACCGCCTCTTCGTGATCTATGCGCGGTGCACGCATCTCGGCTGCACGCCCGACTGGAAGGCGAGCGAGAACAAGTTCAAATGCCCGTGTCACGGGAGCGGTTACGACAGCGAGGCCATCAACTTCGAGGGGCCTGCGCCGCGTCCGATGGATCGCGCGCACGTCGAGCTGGATGCCGAAGGCCAGATCGTCGTCAACGTCAACCGCCTCTACAAGTGGGAGAAAGGCGTGCCTGCGCCGGGCGAGTTCAATAACGAGGGCGCATACATTCCGCTTTAAAGAAAGTTGGGAGCGACTATGGAGCCGGAACGTCCCGAAGGAACAGAGACCGAGGTCAAGCAGTTGAGCGATGGCAATGGCTCGCGCGGAAGCCTCATCGAGCGGGTTAAGACCGAAGGCGAGGCTTTGAAGGCGCGCGCCGTCGAAGAGGCCAAAGCCTACAAAGACCCGCAGCAGACGCAGCTCTGGAAATCTATCTTTCGCGTCTCGCACGACCGCTCAGACCCGCGCAATCGCAGCCTCGCGATTCTCTCGAACGTCTTTCTGCACCTGCATCCGGCCAAGATCAACCGCGACGCGGTGCGCTACAACTTTACCTGGGGCATGGGCGGCATCACGTTCTATCTCTTCATTGTGCTGACCTTCACGGGCGTCCTGCTGATGTACTACTACCACCCGACCAAGGTGCAGGCGTTCCGCGACATTCTCTATCTGGAGCACGACGTGCCGTTCGGCAAGCTGTTGCGGAACATGCACCGCTGGGCCGCGCACTTGATGATTATCACGACGTGGCTCCACATGTTCC
>JAFBAJ010000095.1 GCA_019247865.1 Acidobacteriota bacterium | reverse complement strand
TTGCCTGCGAACATTCTGATTTCACCGACGTATGGTTGTGCCATGTTTCGCCTCCTTAAGTTTGCGACGGGAAGATGCCCTGCAGGGCGATGATGAAGTTCAGGACCAGGTACGGCATCATGTTGTTGTGCGCCTGGCTGCCGCCGGTATTAGTGATCGTATCTGGCCGCATCACGCCGAGGGTGGTCGGAGAGTGGTACGGCTCGGCCACTCTTTTGCCCAACACGTTCCCGGCGGGCGTCAGCACGGTGCCGCCCGCAGTGGAGGCCTGTGCGATGTGCGTGTGCGCAGGCATCTCGCTCATGGTCACGGTGTGAGCCTCCTGGCCCGCTCTTGTTCCGAGGGTGTTATCCTGACCGCGATGGAGGGGAGCCCGACCGCGCAGGTCCGGCAGTGCGAAGGTCGTCTGCCCGTTGCCGCCGTAGGTCGTGCCGAGAATGGAAAAGAGAGCCTGATTCTGGTTGATGGGCAGAAATTGGCCGTTACAGAAGGCCCAGCCCTGGGGGGCGAAATTCCAGCTAATGATCTTGATCTCGCCTATGAAAGGTGTTCCCATAATTCTCTCCTTCAAGATAGAAATGCCGGTCGAATGAGACGAACTTGTACTGCTAACAAAGTCCCCTGACCGGCACGAATCGTGGTTGTACTGCTTGGTTGACTTGAAGAGCTAAGCTTGTTTGTCGCGCGCGAGGCCGTATCGAATTTAAGGAGACGATTAAGGTATCGCGTGTTTCAAGAACGAGGCGAGGCAGATTGTACTCGTAAGCTAAAGGCAATTCAAGAAAAGTTTTGCTCCGGCTGAAATTTTTATTGCAAGATACGGGCGGAACACATAGACTACGACCCGAGCGAACAGTCTCACCTGAATTTTCTCACCCGATTTATCACAATATGCATTTTAAGGAGAGAAGAAGAATGTCTACATCACGCAGAGAGTTCATTAGAGCGGGCAGCCTTTTGGCTCTTTCCGCCGGCCTTTCCCTCGGGCTGGCGAAGGCCACGCTGAGCCAGCGCAAGGGCGCCGCTTCCCCCCGGAACGACGGCAACATAGAGATCCCCCAGCAGAGCAAGCGCGATCCTATCTTTCACATGTCCCGCCAGACCTTCACGCCGTATCTGAACACGACGTTTCTGGTTGATCCGGGCTACCGGTTTCCGCTTGAGACGGAGCTGGTCAAGGTCACAGACCTGCGCTCGGCCACAGACCAGCAGCGGAACGCGCCGGGCAAAGACTGCTTCGTGCTGACCTTCAAGATCAACGGCGAAGAGACGCTCAAGCAGGGCACCTATCAGATCAGGCACGACGCGCTCGGCGTCTTCGAGCTCTTCCTCGTGCCTACTGCCAACAAACAGGGCGAGCTCTTTTTTGAAGCGACGTTCAATCGCAACATCCCTTAAACGTGCGGCGCGGGCGGGCGTTCGAGGAGTAGGTTGAGGCCGTCGTCTTCAATCACGCGAAAGCCCAGACGCTCGAAGAGGCGGCGCGAAGGATTATAATTTTCGACATAGATGCTGACGGATTTTCCGGTCTCCTCCGCCTCTTCCAGCAGAGCGCGGAGGAGGCTGGAACCGACTCCACGCCCGCGCTCGGCGGTCAGGAGCGTGATGTCGAGAATGCGTATCTCGCCCTCTCTGCGCTCGACGTAGAGGCGTCCGACTGGACGCTCATCAGCCAGAATGATTCCATGCTCTGCGGCGGGCGAATGCTCGCGGTAATGGTTGAGTTGTGCCGTGAACTGCATCTGTACAAACGCATCCCGCTGAGCCTCGCTCCACGGCACCTGCGCCAGCTCCGCCTCGCGCCCGGAGGCGTAGACCGCGCGCAGGAACTCCATGTCCTCCTCGCCGACCGGACGCAGGCGCACGTCTTCAGGCATCGCCACCTTCCTCATCCTGTTTGATCAAACGATTGAAGACAGACTCGTAGATCATCCCTTCGGGCTTGCGCGCGATGGGCACGAGAAAGAGCGTCACTTCTCCGAGACGGTCGTGCTCCATCCGGCAGATGGTCTGGCGAAAGGCCGGGTCGAGCGGCCCGCGAAACATCAGCGAGAACTGCTCCTGCTGCGGCGTCGAAACGCCTTCATTGATTTCAAACAGCTCCAGCTTGAGCGTGATGTCAGGCTCGAAGTGGACGCGAAACTCTGTGTTCAGGTTCTCGTAAAAAACCTCTTTGGATAATCGCCCGCCCATAATTTCTGTCTCTCCATTCTTAAGCTGTCGTGGGATGTCGCCGCATCTGTAGATAGAGATCGTGTTCGCCCGTCACGACGAAGCCGAGCCGCGCGTAGAGCCGCGCCGCAGGATTGTGGCGCAGGACCTCCAGGCACACTGTCCGCCCGTCACGCTCCGCTTCGTCCAGTAAATCTTTGATGAGCCCCGTGCCGATGCCATGCCCACGATGTTCCGGCAGGAGCGAGATGTCCGTCAGTTGAATCTCATCCTCTGAACGTGAGACCAGCAGCCGTCCGGCGGGCTCTCCGTCGAGCAGGATGATGCTGTGCGTCGCGGAGGTCGAATGCGCCTCGTAGGAGCGGCTCTGCGCTATAAACTGCATCCGCAGAAAAGCGTCCTGCTGCGCCTCGTTCCAGCCCCACGCGGCCATCTCGGCGCGTCGCGTCGAAGCATAAACCTTGTAGAGAAAATCCTGATCGTCCGGGCCGACCGGGCGCAAGGTGACGGGCATTGGTCTCTTTTTCGCGAGCGGAAGCAAAAATTTCAAAGCACACGATCAGAGATGACTATAATTTCTTTACGCGTCTTCTGGCAACAGCGCGGCTCAAAATTATGTGCGCGGCGGGCCGCCGGAAGCAGCT
>JAFBAJ010000017.1 GCA_019247865.1 Acidobacteriota bacterium | reverse complement strand
GACGGCCAGCAGGCCCGCCGTGCGCGAGACAGCATTGTTGATGCCGGAGGCGATCCCGGCGCGGCTCTCCGACACGGCGTTCATGACCGTCGTCGTCAGCGGCGCGACGCTGATCGCCATCCCCAAACCGAGCACGACGACCGCCGGAAAGAAGGTCGTCCAGTAGCTCCCGCCGACGCCCGGCCGTGTGTAGAGCGCGAACCCCAGCGCCGCCAACAGCGGCCCGCACACCAGCGGGAGCCGCGCCCCGTAACGCTTCACGAGGCCGCCCGACCAGCGCGAGAGTAAGAACATGATGAGGATAAACGGGAGCATGGCCGCTCCGGCTGCGGTCGCCGTGTAACCCTGCACCTGAATCAGATTGAGCGGAAAAAAGAAGAGCGCCCCGGAGAGCG
Source organism: Acidobacteriota bacterium (assembly GCA_019247865.1). Lineage (GTDB taxonomy): Bacteria > Acidobacteriota > Blastocatellia > Pyrinomonadales > Pyrinomonadaceae > JACMLC01. The sequence continues at coordinate 4,950 of JAFBAJ010000017.1, read as the reverse complement.
CCGTGTACAGAAAGAGCGTCAGGAGATTCGCGCCGCTGAAATTTCTCGAACGGAACAGCCTGAGCGGCAGCATCGGTTCGCGCCTGCTCGCTTCGACGTAGAGAAAGAGCCCGGCCGCGACCACGCCGCACGCGAGCGTCGCGACCACAGCCCAGTGCCCGAACCCCAGCCGCGAGGATTCGATGAGGCCATACACGATTGCGCCGAGGCTCAGCGTGGCGAGCATTGCTCCCGGCACATCCAGCCCGCGCGCCTCGCGGTCGCGGCTCTCCGGCACGTAGCGAAAGACCAGCAGGAGCACTGCGAGCGCCAGCGGCAGGTTCAGAAAAAAGACCGCGCGCCATGAGACGCGCTCGATCAGCCAGCCGCCGATGACCGGCCCGATGGCTGCCGTGATGGCCGTAAAGCCGGACCACGTGCCGATGGCCTGCCCGCGCCTCTTTTCATCGAACGCGGAGCTGATGATGGCGAGGCTGCCGGGCACGAGCAGCGCGCCGCCCACGCCCTGCACTGCGCGCGCGATAATCAACTGCATCACGCTCGGCGCTAACCCGCACCACAGCGAGGCCAGCGCGAAGAGCGCAATACCGATGGCATAGATCAAACGCCGCCCGTACAGGTCGCCGAGCGCGCCTCCCGCCAGCAGCAGCGCCGCGAGAAAGAGCGCGTAAGCTTCGACCACCCACTGCACGTCCGTCACAGACGCATTCAATCCCGCCTGCAACGCCGGCAGAGCGACATTCACCGCCGTCCCATCAATGAACGCCATGCTCGACCCGAGAATCGTCGCCGCCAGAATCCACCGCGCATTCCCCTTCTCACACGGCGCAGCACTCCCGGCGAACTTAATCACGCCCTCATCGCAAGGCTGGCGGACGATGTTTGCCATAATAAAGATGGTCTTTGGACTTAGGCCTTTGGACTTTGCTCTCTGCTTAATCTTGACTTACACAACTCAACGCGAGCTATACATCAAAGACCAAAGACCTGAGACCAATTTCTACTGCCTGTCGTTTCGATAAACGACGCCGTCCTTCATGACGAAGATCGTACGCTCCATCTGATGTATGTCTTTGAGCGGGTCGCCGGGGACGGCTGCGAGGTCGGCCCACTTGCCGACGGTGAGGGAGCCTATGTTCCGGTCCCAGCCGAGGAGGCGTGCGCCGCCCATCGTGCCCGCGATGATCGAGTCCATCGGAGACATCCCGCCCCACTCGACCATCAGGGTAAATTCGTGCGCGTTCGTGCCGTGCGGAATCACGCCCGCGTCCGTGCCGAGCGCGATGTTGACCTTATCAGCGATGGCAAGCTTGATCGCGCGACGCATCGCCGCCGCCGCCGCGAGCGCCTTCTCCGCACGCAGGCCGGTCAGCACGCCGTTCTTCGCCGCACGCTCGACCGTCTCTCCGGCCATCAGCGTCGGGACTAAGAAGGTGCCGCGCTGGGCCATCATGCGCGCGCCCTCTTCGTCCAGGAAAGAGCCGTGTTCGATGGACGAGACTCCGGCGCGCACCGCGAGCTTGATGCCTTCTGTGCCGTGCGCGTGCGCGGCGACCTTGCGCTCCAGCTTCGTCGCTTCGTCCACCAATGCCTTCAGCTCTTCAAACGAGTACTGCGTCGCGCCGACCGCGTCGCCCTGCGAGAGCACGCCGCCCGTCGCGCAGGTCTTGATGACATCCGCGCCGTACTTGACCTGATAGCGCACGGCCGCGCGCACCTGCTCCGGGCCGTCTGCGATGCCGTCTTTGATCGAGCCTTCCAACAGCCCCGGCTTGTAACCGTTGCTGTCGCAGTGCCCGCCGGTGATGCCGATGGCGTGTCCCGCCGCCTCCATGCGCGGCCCGACGACCCAGCCCTCGTTGATGGCTTTACGCAAAGCGAAGTCGTCGAAGTTGCTCGCGCCCACGTTGCGGATGCTGGTAAAGCCCGCGAGCAAAGTCCGCTGTGCGTTCTCGACGCCGAGGATGGCTTCAAAGGACGGAAAATCTTTGACCGCCGAGAGGTCGTTATCCGGATCGCCGAGCACGCGCCCGATGATGTGCGTGTGCGCGTCTATGAAGCCGGGCAGGAGCGTCGCATCGCCGAGGTCAATGATGCGGGCTCCGCTCGGAATCTGGACGCGGTCGGCCGCGCCGACGGCGGTGATGCGGTCGTCCGTCACCACGACCACGCCGTTCGTGATCGCGGGCCGTCCAGTGCCGTCGATCAGGCGCGCGGCCTTGATGGCGACCACGCCCTTGCCCTTGCGCGGCGTGGCCGTCGCCTGCCCGACACGCCACCCGCCCTCATCCTGCGCCATTAAAGCGGTCAGACTAAAGCACAACACGAGCGCCACAGCCATTGCGTATCTCATCCGACGCATAGAGAATCTCCCTCGATTGAATTTTGATTTGAAGCAGAAGCGTGCCAGATGTTAGCAGTTAAAGAGTTTCACGCAAAGGCGCAAAGACGCAAAGGAAAGCATCTCTGCTCTTCTTTGCGTCACCAGCGCCTTTGCGTGAGATGTTTTCAGGCTTTGGCTTTGACTCTCTTCTCAAACCGCGCCAGTTCGACGGGAGCGCGGACGTGTGTGCCTTCGCCGATCTTGTCCACGCCGTCGTGTGCTTCGACCCGGAAGGTGACCTGCGCCTCGCCGACCGAGACGACTTCGGCGCGAGCCGTGACGGTCAGGCCGATGGGCGTCGCGGCCAGATGCCGGATGTTGACGACCGCGCCGACCGAGACCCAGCCTTCCGGGAGGTACTGCTGGATCGCGCGCGCCGCCGCCAGCTCCATCAGGTAGATCATCATCGGCGTGCCATAGACCTCCGGCATGTGTGCGTGGAAATGCGCGACCGTCAACTCTCTGGTCACTTCGACAATCGTCGTCGCGCTTGCTCCCACCGGAATCTTTGATAATGGACTTTGGCCTTCGGTCTTTGGTCTTGGCATGTGCCGTTCAATAGCACACATCAAAGACCAAAGTCCAAAGACCAAAGTCCTATCTTATTTTTTCGGCTGCTCGATCTCGTACTTGACCTTGAGGTAGAGCGTGAACTGGACGACCGGTTCGATGACGACCGGATTGATGACGGTGTCGAAGCCGTCGGCGTTGAGCGGGTTGAAGAAGAACGTCCGGCTCTTGCGCGCATTCTGGACTGTGTACTTTTCGCGGTAGTAATCGCTGCTCACCTCTTCCGACTCGTAGGCCGTGTAAGAGTCGTACATCTCCGTCGGATAGTAGATGCTCGGCTTTTCGGCATAGAGCTGTGCAGGCGGCAGCAGCTTGATGTCGAGGAGCTTTTCGTAGCGCGCGGCCTTCTGCTTGATGATACGCGCAGCCTCGTCCATCAGGCGGCTCTGGACGGGGTTCGTGTCCTTAACGATGTAATCCACTTTGATGAGGTCGAAGATCTTCGCTTTGGACGCCGTGATGATGAGCTTGTCGAGCAGGTCTCTATCCTGGTAATGCACGGCGACGTTCTTCTTGAGCTCGAAGCCGACGAGGTTCTCTTTGGCGATGCTGCTCGTGACCTGATAGGCGTAGATCTTGTTCTGCGCAGCGAAGTCGACGTAAAGATTTTCTCGGCCGATGCCGAGCCCTTTGAGGTCTGTGGAGAACTGGTTGATCGTCGCATCCATCTTCTCGTTGCATTCGGGCACCGTGGTGCATTCCTGCGCGACGCCGAAGACAGCCACGTACTCGTCCGCCTTGACGTTCATCAGGACGCTGGCCTCCAGGAACATCGTCGTCGCGCTCGGAGGCGCTTCGCCCTGCCCTTGCGTCCGCTTGCTCTTCTCGTTCTGCTGCGCGCGCGCGTTGCCGCCGCCCTGCGCGTAGCCGATATTGCCGCTCGCCTGCGCCCACGCGCCGCCGGCACACGTGACGGTCAGCAGCATTAGAATCAGGATTCTCTTCATACTTCAGACTCCTCCAGCTTTTGTCGCAAGATGTATCATAGGTCTAGACAACGGGGCTGAGCCCATTTTGCCTTTGAGAGAGCTACATGAAAATCTATTTTGCGGGAGCAATTCGCGGCGGGCGCGATGACCAGGCGCTGTATCTGAAAATTATCGAAGAGCTGAGCGAGTATGGAACGGTGCTGACCGAGCACATCGGGGCGGCCGACCTGACGAGCAGCGGCGAGGCTTTGAGCGACGCGCAGATTCACGAGCGAGACCTGAGCTGGCTCAGGGAGGCCGACCGCTTAGTGGCCGAAGTCACCACGCCGAGCCTCGGCGTCGGTTATGAGATCGGCAAGGCGACGGAGTGGGGCAAGCCCGTGCTCTGTCTCTACAGGCCGGACGCCGGACGCTCTCTCTCGGCGATGATCGCAGGCAGCGCGGCGGTCACGCTGCGCGAGTATCGCACGCCGGCTGAGCTGAAGAAGATTTTGGAGGAGTATCTAAGGTAGGGGCAGGGCTGGTCCCTGCCCGCTCTGTGTGCCAAACGAAGCGGGCAGGGACCAGCCCTGCCCCTACAAAATTCGCGGGCGAATCCCGTTTGGCTTATTTTCGGGTCAGCGCCTGAAGAGCTTGTTGGGAGCTCTCCATCTTAGGGTCTATTTCCAGCGCCTTCCGGTAGCTCTCAATCGCCAGCTGCGTGTCGCCGTGCGCGGCGTATGCTTCGCCGAGGCTGTCATAGACATTGGCTGATTGCGGATAGGCCGCGACGTTCCACTTGAAGACCTCAATCGCCGCCGCCATCTCCTTCTTCTGCATGAGCATGTAGCCCAGCGCATTCAGCTCGGCCTCGCTCGTGTAAACGTCCGGGCTCGGATGCGACTTCAACTCCTGATAACGCCTGAGCATCGCGTCCATGCCCTGCTGGCTGAAGGTCTGGGAGAGCGTCTCGGAGAGCGAAGCGGACTTGATGTCGACCAGTTGGACGATAAAGATGAGCGTCGAGTCCGGCGGGATCAACGCCCCGGCTCCACGCGCGCCGTAACCAAGCTGCGGCGGAATGACCAG
>JAFBAJ010000820.1 GCA_019247865.1 Acidobacteriota bacterium | reverse complement strand
GCCTTCGCGCGAGATGTTGCCGAACTGCGCCGCTGCTGATTCGGTCAGGGTGGAGACTCTCTCCTCCACGACTTCACTCACGACCACGCGGATCGCGTTGGCCGTCGCCTCATCGCCCGCCGCCAGCTGGTCACGCACGCCTCTGGCCTCGGACTGGAAACTCTCGCGTGGCAGAGCGTATTTGCCGTCGGCGCGCAGGGCGAGCTGCTCTCCGCTGGGGCTCAAAGCTCTTTCGATGCGGTCGATGTCGCCGTTGCTCAGCGTCGCCATGCGCTGTGTGAGCGTATCGGCGAGGGCCACGCTCAATTGCTCTGTGCTGATCCGGTTGCCGCTCTGGAGGGCCGCCCGCTCCATTTCGACCAGTTCACTCCTGGTCGCTTTGCCCATGTTGAGGCCGGAGCGTTGATGGATGAACGTTGCGACTGAATCAACCGAGCTGCGGAGCTGCTCCGCAGAGGAGCCCGGACGCGCAAATTGCACTTCCGTGCCGACGCCCTTCTGCAACTCCTGCTGGAAAGCCTGCTTCATTTCCGCGCTGCCGGGAGCGCTTCCTTTTCTCTGGGTCGCGCGTGAGTGCCAGATGCCGGTCGCGGCGAATGCAATGGTCACCAGCATCAAAATAGCCAGCGCGTAAGGCTTACGTCGTAGCGAATAGATGAACCTCATCTGCTCTTCTCCTTTCAAGGGAGGCTCGTGCCCCGGGAACATCGGGCCTGCTGAGACCTGGCTCAGGACAGACGGGACGCCGCCAACGCAGGAGCAGTTGTATTCCTGCCGCCGAAAGTGGGCTTTCGGCAGTGTTGATTTAGGTTGTGCGTGTGGAGAGGGATCTGGATCGCTCGAAAGCTGCGGTCCCCTCAAAAATCTAAGGTTGAACCGCCGCCGTCATCTGCGCTAAGATGCAGGCCTCCAAGCAATGCATCTTCTTAGCCCGATGAAGGCGGAAGTTGTGTTGTAGCCAAAGCTCCACAGACTTCTTCAACAAGTCCGTGGGGCTTTGGCGTTTCCTCGCATAGCTAGCCCGGATAGACCTCCTGAGTTCTTCAAATCACACGGATTTGACATAGACTTCCCCCTCAATTGTACCGGTTTACTAACTGCCGAGACGTGGAGCGAGGCTCGCTAATCTAACTCTGCTGGGGGAAAGGTAAACAGAAATTGTTGAGGGGCTGATTATATATTTTTATGGATGTCTGTCAACAATTAATTTTTACAACTACAGAGTTACTTCCTCAATGCAATATATCGTGCAGTGCTGAAAGCGATTTTTTCATACCACCTGCCGGGCCGCTCCCTGTTGCCGTTCACGGATGGGGGCTGGAGACGCTGGAAGAGTGGCTGGGAATAGAGTATCTTCGAGCTTAGGATGAGCTTGATGAGACGTGATAATTGAGTAGCTATGAAGAGCGCCGGCAGCATTCCTTTCTCCGTTCTGGATCTCGCGCCCGTCAAGGCCGGCGGGTCGATTCAGGAGTCTTTCCGCGAAACACTTGACCTCGCGCGGCACGCCGAAGAGTTGGGTTATCGACGCTTCTGGCTGGCAGAGCACCACAGCATGCCCGGCATCGCCAGCGCGGCGACAGCGGTTCTGATAGGTTATGTCGCAGGCGGCACAGAGACCATCCGGGTCGGCTCCGGCGGCGTGATGCTTCCGAACCACGCGCCGCTCATCATCGCGGAGCAGTTCGGCACGCTGGAATCGCTCTATCCCGACCGGATAGACCTCGGGATCGGACGCGCGCCGGGGACGGACCAGATCACGATGCGTGCGCTGCGCCGTCACCTCGCGCAGGCGGCTGACGATTTCCCTGAAGACGTAGCCGAGCTGCTCTCCTATTTTGCTCCGGCGCGTGAGGGGCAAAGGGTGCGTGCAGTGCCGGGCGCGGGTTTGAAAGTGCCCGTCTGGCTGCTGGGCTCAAGCCTCTACAGCGCGCAATTCGCGGCCCTGCTCGGACTGCCCTTCGCCTTTGCCTCGCACTTCGCGCCTGACTATCTGATGGACGCGCTGAGCCTTTACAGGCGAGAGTTCCGCGCCTCCGAATCGCTCCGCGATCCGTATGTCATGCCCTGCATCAATGTCATCGCGGCGGACACGGACGCGGAAGCAGAGCGCTTGTTCACCTCTCTCCAGCAGTCCTTCGTCAACCTGCGCCGCGGCCAGACAGGCTTCATGCAACCGCCGGTTGAAACGATGGAAGGCCGCTGGTCCGAAGTCGAGAGAATCGGCGTCGAGCACATGCTGCGCTACTCGATGGTCGGCTCGCCGGAGACCTTAGGCCGCAGGCTTGAGTCATTCGTAGACGAAACTCAGGCGAACGAGATCATGCTCACCGCGCAGATCTTCGACCACAGTGCGCGCCTGCGCTCTCTGGAACTCGCGGCTCAAGTGAGAAACGCCACTTTCTAATTCCTGAAAAAGCAGACTCTTCGTTTCAAGCTTTTTGTCTTCGCGCCGATTCTTTGCTCGCTCCTCAATTCACCAGCACGCTCGCGTGCCGTGTCACGTCGCCGGTTGCGCCATGAAAGTAGATCTTCATCGGTCTGAGGTTCAGCGAATCCGGTTCCAGCCTGTCAGGCTATGACCGACCGGCGGGCGGTTTCTTCTGCCGGTTGCGCTCCTCTGCGAGTTTGAAGGCCACGTAGTATTTGTAGATGTTGCTCACGTAGGTGACCGTCTCGAACCCGACCTCCCGGTCCACGATCAGCTCCACGTTGTTGAACCACTTGTTCGGATCGAGCCCTTCAGCCGCGGCCTGCTTGCGCAGCCTGGCGATCTTGTTCGGCCCGGCGTTGTAGGACGCGAAAGCAAACAGCCCACGGTTGACTCGGTCGAGCGCAGCGTCGTTGAAATACTGATCCATCATGAAGCGCATGTACTTGACGCCCGCGTGGACGTTGGCATCGAGCTTTTCCACGTCGGGGATGTTGATCGGGTCTCCGGCGGCGGTGCTCGGCTTGATCTGCATCACCCCGACGGCCCCCGCGGAGCTGCGCACGTTCTGGTCAAGCCGCGACTCCTGATAAGCCTGCGCCGCGACCATCAGCCAGTCGAAGCCGTACCGGCCCGAGTACTCCTTGAAGAACTCGATGGTCTGCCTGAACTTCTTCATCTCCTCTTCCGAGGTCGAGTTGACGACCCACTTGTTGTTTTGAAAGTATCTGCGGGCCAGCGTATTCCCGAACGAAGTTCCGAGCCTGTGATCCTTCACGAACTCGTTGACGACCGCGGCGAGCTGTGGAGAGTTTTTTCTGAAGGCCCAGCCCATGCTCACATTCGTCGCGACGTTGAGGTCCGGGTGTAAGGTCAGCTCCTTGAAAGCCTTCGCCCACAGCTCGCCGACGAGGTTGTCAACGACGGTGATCCCGACCATCCCGGCATTCACCATCTCAAGAATGTCTTCGTCGTCGAGGTTTTCGTCGGCGGCCTTCAGGATCAGCTGCGGCTTGCCTGACTTCTTCAGCTCATCGTTGAACCGGGTCAGCGTAAACCAGTAACGGCTGAGCTTTCTGACGTAGACCTCCTTGCCCGCTAAATCGTCCAGTGAAGAGATCGGCGGCGCGGCCGGGCCAGTCACGACGATGTCGCTCGCGTTATCGCGCAACGGGTCGGAGAAATCGACCAGCGCCTGTCCTTCCGGCGTGATGCCGATATTCGAAGCCGCGATGTCGCCGCGCCCGTCGAGGAGACCCTGAAGCAGTTCACCGCGTTGGACTGGGATGAAGATGATGCTGACCTGCCGGTTGCCTGTCTTGAGCTTCTGGTTGAGGAACTTCTCGAACTCCTTCAAAGCCTCGTAGCTGATCCCGCGCGGCTCGGCCCCGTCGTAGAAGTAGTAGGTGCGGTTGTAGACGACCAAAACGCGGATGAAGCGGCGCTCGGCCATCCCGTCGAGATCGCCCGTCCACTTTTCGTGCTTGATGCGCTCCACCACAGAAGGGTCTGGCGATTCCGTCTTGACCTCCGCGGGCGCAGCCGGGGCGGTCGCCGCAGCCTGACTCTCGGGTGCGGCCTGCTTCGTGCAACCCGCGCCGGCCGCCAGCAGAACCGCACACAGCACCGTCGAACAGAGTGTGCGCCATTGATGGTC
>JAFBAJ010000741.1 GCA_019247865.1 Acidobacteriota bacterium | reverse complement strand
GCGCTCGCGGAAACGCTTCATGTCCGCGCGCCAGACCGCTTCGGGCGCGACGTAGACCAGAAACTCGAACGCCAAAGGCTCCTGATAATCCAGCTTCTCCATGTAGGACGAAGGGGCCTTGTCCGGCGTGCGTCGGCCGAGATACTTGCGCACGCCGCCGCGCAGCTCGCGCGCCTGACGGTCATAGTAGAGGCTCTCGTAACCGAGCGGAGCCGAAGCATCGAGCATGCACGAAAGCGCGATGTTCGTCATCGTCGGAAACGGCGAGAGCAGGCGCGACGGCGCGCTGAAGTCTGCGAAGAGCCCGCGCCCCTTCGCCGCCGAGATGACTTCGTGCGGCACTCCGTCGAGACAAAGCAGCAGCCTGCGCGGACGCACGCGTCCGGCTCCTTCCGTCAAAAGCTTTGCGCCCAAAGTCATTCCGAACCCTTCTTCTCTTTCAACCGATACGGCTCGCTCAAGCCCTGCTTCGCCATCTCGTGCGAATCATACACGTCCGGTCGCGCGAGCACGGCGCGATACTGCGCGAGGGCTTCCGCGCGCTTGCCCGAGAGGTCGTAAGCGCGCGCCGCGCTGAGCCGCGCCATCGTCGCCAAATTCTGCTCCGCGCCCGGAAGAGTCGCGGCGGCTAAGAACTCTTTCGCGGCGCGCTCGTGCTGTCCGGCCGTGAGGAGGGCTTCGCCGTAGCGATAATGGATGAGGTCCTGCGCGCGTGCGGCCGTGTCGCGCGTCGCGCGGTCTTTGAGGAGAGCGTCGAAAATTTGAAAGGCTTCGCGCTCGGCTCCGCTGGCGTTCTCCGCGTGATTGGCCTGGCGCTCGACCTCTGCCTGCGAGACGAGCGCGTCCGCCGCTTCGAGCCGGAACAGATAATTACGCGGATAAGTTTGCGCCAGCTCGCGCGAGAGTGCGAGCGCGTCCGCGTACCGCTTCTCGCGTTTGAAGAGCACGATCAGCAGCGCCTTCGCATCATCGCGCGCCCAGCGCCCCTCGCGCGCCACGCGCTGCAGCGTTTCGAGCCCGCGCCGCTTCGAGCCCTTCACGCCGCCGAGGCTCACCACGAGCTTGACGGGCAGCGGCAGGCCGCCGACGATGTAATCATAGAGCCCGATGGTCAGCTCCGCGTCGTGAAAGTTCGGATCGAGCTTGATGACTTCGCGATGACGGTCGACGCTGCTTGAGCCGTCGCCGAGCGCGGCCATGAAACGACGCTCGACGGCCGTCTCGAACGCGGCCTTCAGCCCTTCGGTCGCGCCCAGAAAGTAGAGCGCCTCGATGTCCGTCTTATCGCGCTTGAGCCGCGCTTTCGCGAGCAGCGTCGCCTGCCGCGTCAGCTCGCGGAACTGCTCGACCGTCTTGGGATTCGGCTGGTCCTCTTTCGCCTTAAAGAAAGTGTCCGAGTTGTAGAGCGAAGCCTGCAAGCGCCGCGACTCGTTCAGCTCTTCGGCCCACAGCGTCGCCGCCAGAAACTGCGGCCCGGCCGGATGCTCCGGAAAAGCCGAAGCGATCTCTTTGAATCTTTTTCGCGCGCCCTCGTAGTCGAGATTGTACAACGACTCGAAGCCCTCATCGCGCAGCTTCTCGAACCGCGCGCGATCTATTTCGCTCATCTTCGCGCTCGCCTGCGGCTGCTGCGCCGGGGCGGCGAAAGGCGTGACGAGCAGAACCAGGAACAGCGCTATCTTCATCTGAACTTTCATAAGCAGGTCAACCAAAGCTCTCAAGATATTTGACGCCCGCGCCCGTGTTGAAGAGCACGATGCGCTCGTCCGTTTTGACTTCGCCCGTCTCCAAAAGTTTTTTGAGAGCGGGCAGACAGGCCGCGCCTTCGGGCGCGACGAACAATCCCTCGCTCGCGCCGATTTCCATGACGGCCGCGAGCAGCTCTGTATCAGATACGGCGACGGCCGTGCCGCCGGATGCGCGCAGTGCATCGAGGATCAGAAAATCTCCGATGGCGCGCGGGACGCGCAGGCCGGAGGCGACGGTCTGTGCGTTCGGAAACTCTTCCGCGAAACGCTGCCCTTCCTCGAAGGCGCGCACCATCGGCGCGCAGCCTGATGCCTGCACCGCC
>JAFBAJ010000309.1 GCA_019247865.1 Acidobacteriota bacterium | reverse complement strand
AGGGAGAGCCTCCACCTTAATTTTATAAGATGAACCGCCGACAATCTAACCGCGCGAGCCGGATTTTGCAATAAGAAAAAAATAGTCTTTGGTCTTTGGCCTTTGGTCTTTGTTCGTGTCTCAACCTTGAGTGATAAAACTCAACATGAGCCAAACATCTAAGACCAAAGACCGTCTTTTTAACCGACTGAATAATCTGCTTTCGCCGTCTCGGCCAGGCGCTTGGCTTCGGGGAGGGCTTCGATGGCGCGCAGGATTTGGAGGTCGCCGTCGAGGAGCACGCGATTGCCTGCGTCTCCGGCATAGGCCGCCGTGATGATCTCCAGGCGCAGGCGCAGCTTGACGAAATCCAGCTCAGGTTCGAGCTGCGCGGGAGTGAGTCCCTGCTTCGTGTCGCGCAGCAGGAAATTGCGGAAAGCTTCCAGCACGCGATCCGTGATCGGGTAATCCGTCGGACGCACGTTGTGTCCGAACTCCGTCTTCTCGACGCGATAATCTTCGAGCCCCGCGACCTGTCCCGCAGACAGCTCGCGCGTGAAATAGAAAGCGGCCTCGGCGATGCGCCCGCGCAGGACTGTCGCCGCGAGCGGCCTCGCCAGAATGTCCGGCGTAATGCCGCCGCCGCCGTAGAAGACGCGACCAGCGGCCGTCGTCACGGCCGGGCCTGCCGGAGTGGGCGTCGGCGTCGCCGTTGGCGTCGGGCGCGGCTGCCCGTTCGAGGGCTGCTTGACCTCCGGCGCTTCCTCGTCCTCGTTATGCCCGACGTAGTAATCGTAGAGCGAGCCGCTCGAATAATCCCTCTGCAACGAGCGGCCATAGGGCGTGTAATACTTCGCGGTCGTCAGCGTCAGCCCGGAGCCGAACGGCAGGTTGAAGACCTTCTGCACCAAGCCCTTGCCGAAGCTCGTCTGCCCGACGATGAGGCCGCGCCCGTGATCCTGAATCGCGCCCGCGACGATCTCCGAAGCCGAAGCCGAGTTGTGATTGATAAGCACGACGAGCGGGTAATCTTCCGTCTCGTCTCCGATGGAGCGATAAACGTCCGGCTTGGCGTAGTCCGTGCGTCCCTTGACGGAGGTGATGATCTCGCCGCGCGGGATAAAACGGCTCGCGACCTTGATCGCCTGATCGAGCAGCCCGCCGGGATTGCCGCGCAGGTCGAGCAGCATCTGCCGCATCCCCTGCTGCTTGAGTTTGACGATGGCCTCGCTCAGTTCCAGTTCGGTCGTGTGCTGAAAGCCGCCGGTCAGTCCGATGTAGCCGACGCCCGGACGAATCATGTAAGCGTTGCGAATGGAGGGCAGCGGCACATCATCGCGCTTGATCGTGTATTCGAGCGGCTCGGCCGCGCCCGGTCGCTCGACCTTGAGGCGGACGGGCACGCCCCTCTCGCCGCGCACGTTCTTCGAGACCTCCGCGCTCGTCCACTCGTGCGTGTCCTTGCCGTCCACTTCGATGATGCGGTCACCGTAGCGCAGGCCGCTCCGTGCGGCGGGCGCGCCTTCGACGAGCGCCTGTATGTAGACGCCGTCGCGGTGTTGCAGGATCGAGACGCCAATGCCGGAGAAGTGCGAGTCCTGATCCTCTTTGAGCTTCTGAAATTCCGTCCGCGTGAAGAAGTTCGAGTGCGGGTCGAGCGTTCCGAGCATGCCCTGGATGGCGGCCTGCGTCGCCTTCTCGTAATCGATCTCGCCGACGTAGTTCGTGTTCACGATGTCGAGCGCGGCGCGATAATCGCTCTCGATATTTTCGGAAGTCGTCATTGCTCCGGCCGTCTTGGGAGCCAGAGCCTTGCCGATGCTCCGGCGCGAGAGACCGCCGACGATGGCCGCCGCAATGACGACCGCGATGGCGACGAGCGCGAACTTTCTTCTCATCAAGCGTTCCATCAGGCCCCAACCTCGAAAAATAATATAGCACACGTTCACCGCAGAGACGCAGAGCGGTCGCAGCATTGCGCAGAGGGTTGAAAGGGATGCTGTCTCTGCGTTATCTCTGCGTCTCTGCGGTGAGGTGCTTTGATAAAACTTGATTATTGCTGAACAGACGCGGCGCGAAGGGCTGTGATATATTCGTGGGCCGAAAGGAAAAGGTGATTTTGCCAAGGATGCCTCCGTCTCTCTCCATTATCGTCCCGGCCTACAACGAAGCGGCGCGGCTCGGACTCACGCTCCGCACGATCTATGACTATCTTGACCGGCAGACTTACGAGAGCGAGCTGATCGTGGTGGACGACGGCTCCGGCGATGAGACGGTGCAGGTCGCCGAACAGCACCTGGTCGAGTCCGTCCGCATCCATTCGCGCGTCATCCCCGTCCGGCCGAATCGCGGCAAAGGGCACGCGGTCTACACCGGGCTGCTCGCGAGCAGCGCGCCCATCGCGCTCTTCACGGACGCAGACCTCTCGACGCCGATCACCGAAACGCCTAAGCTCGTCGAGCCGATTGAGCGCGGCCTGGCCGATGTGACCTTAGGCTCGCGCGCGCTCGACCGGAACCTCATCGGCGTGCATCAGCCCTGGCGCAGAGAGCAGGGCGGGCGCGTCTTCAATCTCATCGTGCGCCTCTCGACCGGCCTCCCTTTCTGGGACACGCAGTGCGGCTTCAAAGCCTTTCGTCTGAACGTCTGCAAGCCCATCATCCAGGCCGCGACCATCGAGCGCTTCGGCTTTGATGTGGAGCTGCTCTACGTTTCATACCTCGCCGGACTGCGCCTGCAGGAGATTCCCGTCCGCTGGGATCACAACGAGGGCAGCAAAGTGAGCGTCATGCGCGACAGCCTGCGTATGTTCGACGAGGTGCGCCGGATCCGCTCGCAGGCGCGGCGCGGTCTCTACGACGAAGCCATCAAGGCTGCGCGCGAAGAGTCCGAGCGAGAAGCAGCCCCCGAACCCGAAATGGCAGTCAGACAGTGAATAGAGAAGAGATGACCGCGAGACTGAACGTCAACATAGACCATGTCGCGACCGTCAGACAGGCGCGTCGCGCGCCGGAGCCGAGCCTCGTGGCGGCGGCGATGATCTGCGAACAGGCGGGCGCGGACGGCATCACAGTGCACCTGCGCGGCGACCGCCGCCACATACAGGACGCGGACCTCTACGTGCTCAGGCAGAGCCTCACGACCTATCTCAATCTGGAGATGGCTGCGACCCAAGAGATGCTCAAAATCGCGCTCGATGTCAAACCGGACGCCGTCTCGCTCGTGGCGGAGACTCCGCACGAATTGACGACCGAAGGCGGCCTCAATGTGCGCGACAATCTGGAGACTGTGCGCGATGCCGTCAACCACCTGCGCGAAGGCGGCATCATCCCCAGCCTCTTCATAGACCCGGACGCGCGCCAGATAGAGGCCGCGCACGAAGTCGGGGCGGAGCAGATAGAGCTCTGCACGGCAGAGTACGCGGAATCCACCCTCGGCGCGCGAGCCGTGCACGGAGAGGGCGCTGAGCGTGCTGCGCACGAGCTGCAACGTCTGCGCGAATCCGCGACGCTCGCCACGCAGTACGGCCTGCGCGTCGCAGCCGGACACGGCCTCACCTACCGCAACGTCGGCTCACTCGCAGCCATCAACGAGATCACCGAATTCAACATCGGCCACAACATCATCGCCCGCGCCGTCCTGACAGGACTCTACGAAGCCGTGCGCGAGATGCGCGAAGCGATCCGAGCTCGGGGATAAAAAGGTTCACGCAAAGGCGCAAAGACGCAAAGAAAAGCTTAACTGTTTTCCTTTGCGTCTTTGCGCCTTTGCGTGAACCTTCTTTAAAAAACCGAGAGCGACCGCAGGCGTTTGCGGCTCCCGATCCGCGCGCGCCCGTTGTCGCTCCCAGTCGCTTCCGGCCAGTCTAAAAGTCCGACCGAAACTTAAATTGGCTATTGTAAATTTTACGTATCCCTACGCAGATATAATGCGTAGAATATCTTCCCTCATCAGTTTATTTCTGTCGCTGCTTTTCTCCCATTCGGCAAGCATTCGCCGGTAACGGTCAATCGTAGGACAGTGGCTATTAAAATCATCACCAATATTCAATTCAGTAAACTTTCCGCCCTCTGAATTGCAAAAGTATTTCGCATAGACCATTTGCTTGCCTTCAGAATTACCGTCAAAGCCAGCAAAATCTATTTGCCATTCTTCGATGCCACTCTTATTGTCTAAAGCCTTGAACGAATACTTGAGTGCCCGAAACATGGAGAGAATTTTAATAACCTCTGAGCTTTCATCAGCCTTCATTACATCCTCTGAAATATATTGTGTAATCCAATCGTAATGAAGCTCATACCCCCTCTCTACTATCTCGCGGGCATCTGCAAAATCCTCTGCTTCATTAGGGTAAAGTGCTTCGAGAATCCGGAATTGGTTTGAAAGAATCCATCTTTCTGTACGCGAAAGCTTCATTTGTTCTCTCCTTACAACTGTGTAATTGCCGAATATCCTAACTCGCTAAAGCATCGCGCTCGGGCTTCGGCGGTGCAAAGCCCATGTGCTTGTAGGCTGCGCGCGTGATGACGCGGCCGCGCGGCGTGCGGTTGAGAAAGCCGATCTGGATCAGGTACGGCTCGATGATCTCCTCGATGGATTCGCGCTCCTCGCTGATGGAGGCGGAGATAGTGCCGACGCCGACGGGGCCGCCGTCGAACTTCTCGATGATCGCGCTGAGAAGCTTGCGGTCAACTTCGTCGAGCCCGAAACGGTCGACCTCCATCTCGTCCAGCGCGCGGCGCGAGACGGCCTGCGTGATGCGCCCGTCGCTCAGGACCTCCGCGTAATCGCGCACGCGGCGGAGCAGGCGATTGGCGATACGCGGTGTTCCGCGCGCACGCCGCGCGATCTCGCGTGCGCCGGTCGCTTCGATCTCGACGCCCAGGATTTCCGCGGAGCGATGGATGATGATCTCCAAATCCTTCTGCGTGTAAAAATCGAGATGCTGCACGATGCCGAAGCGACCGCGCAAAGGGGCTGTGATAAGTCCTGCTCTGGTCGTCGCCCCGACGAGCGTGAACTTGGGCAGCTCCAGTTTGATCGAGCGCGCGGCCGTCCCCTGTCCGATCATCACGTCGAGCTGGTAATCCTCCATCGCCGGATAGAGGACTTCTTCGATCTGCGGGCGCAGGCGATGGATCTCGTCTATGAAGAGGACTTCGCCCTCCTGCAAGTTGGTCAGGATCGCCGCGAGGTCGCCGCCGCGCTCGATCGCGGGCGCGCTGACGCTCTTGAGGGGCGCGTTCATCTCGGCGGCGATGATGTTGGCGAGCGTCGTCTTGCCGAGCCCCGGCGGGCCGAAGAAGAGGACGTGATCCAGCGCCTCCTGCCGTGCGCGCGCGGCCTTCAGAAAGATTTTAAGATTGCTCGTGACCTTCGTCTGGCCGATGTACTCTTCGAGCCTGCGCGGGCGCAAACTGGGTTCCGCCTGCACGTCCTCCGGCGTCGCCTCGCCCGCCACCGGGCGCGGCCCTTCAGCCGTTTCCACTGCTGCAATTGCCTCTGACATCGTTTCAAACCCTCGGCTTAAAAAAGCGAAAAAACATGAACTTCAAAGAGGCTCGCATTATACCGCGTCTGGGTTATTGTTTCAAGCATGCAACGCTGGCGGCAGGAGCTAGTTTTCACGCCAGGGCACAAAGACGCAAAGAAAAGCTCGATGCCTTTCTTTGCGTCTTTGCGCTCTGGCGTGAAATTTAGCGTTCGCTTGAGATGCCGGAGGCGATCTGGAGGCGTGCCATCGAGCGTTCGAGGCGTGCGCGTGCGACCTCGAAATCCTCTTCGGTGCCGCTCAGGGAGGCGAGGGCTTTTTCGGCGTGCTCGCGTGCGAGGCGTGCGCGCGCGGCGTCGATCTCTTCCGGGCGTTCGGCGACTTCGGCCAGCACAGTGACGCGATCCTGGTTGACTTCGACAAAGCCGCCGGAGACGTGCAGCCGCTCGGTCGCGCCGCCTCGACTGTAGGACAGGACTCCGGTCTGGAGCTGCGAGATGAGCGGCGTGTGTCCGGGCAGGATGCCCAGCTCGCCATTCATCCCGGGCA
>JAFBAJ010000120.1 GCA_019247865.1 Acidobacteriota bacterium | reverse complement strand
GTAGTTGCCGTCGAAGAGGATGCCGATCTGCTCGCCGCGCGCATTGAGGACGGGGCTGCCGGAGTTGCCGCCGATGCTGTCTATCGTCGAGAGAAAATCGACCGGCACATCTTTGCCGCCGTTGATGGCGTAAGAGCCGAAGTCTTTTGACCGGTAAAGCTGCTTGAGCTTCTCCGGTGTGTTGAACGGGACGCGGCCGGTATCTTTTTCGATGACGCCGGAGAGCGTCGTGAAAGGCGTCGCCGTCAGCGCTTCGTGCGGGACGTAGCCACGGACATCGCCGTAACCGAAACGCAGCGTGCGGTTGGCGTCCGGGTAAGGCAGCGGGCCGCGCATCTCGCCGAGTCCTTGCAGGAGCAGAGGCCGCCAGCGCGCAATCGCCGCGTTGAAGAGCGCCGTGCGTTTTTGCGCGGCCTGCACTTCAGTGCCCAGCTCGACGGCGAACTCGATGAGCGGATCGCGAATCTCGCTGAGCTGTGTGAGCGAGAGATCGAAGAGCCCCGCGAGCGCGGTCTGGTTGGCGTAGCGTTTGTTCTCGATAATCTCGCGCGCGAAATCCTCTTCGGCGCGACGGCGTGCTTCGCCCTGCAACTGTCCGAAACGTTTCTCCAGCCCCGCGATCTTCTGACCGGCCGGAAGCTCGTCCGCCTTGCGGAGCAGGTAGGCGAGGTCTTCGCGCTCGACCGCAGGCGTGCGTTCGGCCAGCGTGGGAGCGATGCGCGCGCGCGCCTGTGTGACGGCCGCAGCGCCGAGCGCCGGGTTGCGTTGCGCCTCCGGCTTCTCTTTGTCCGCGGCGATCTGTTGTGCGAAGAAGATGATGCCGAGCAGGTCGCTGCTGCCGAAGAGCTGCGCCAGCAGCATGTCGTGCAGCGCGTTCTGTCGCTGCTCCTGATAAGCCTGTTCGAGCCCCGGCAGGACTGCGCCGTATTTGGCTTTGCGCGCCGCGTCCGCTTCGAGCCAGCGCGTGAACTCCGTCTCGGCGACGCGCTTCTTGCCGAGCACATCCGCGCGCCTCAGCGCGAGAATCGAGCCTGCGAAATTCTTCAGCGCGTTGTTGAGATTGGCGATGTCGCTCTGCAACTTGACGGCCAGCGCAGGGTCGCGCTTTCCCACGCGGACGCGATTGTCGATCTCGTTGGTATAGATGTCCACCTGAAAAGGAAGCGACACGTCTTGGCTGTATGCGACCGAAGAGCTCTCGCGGTAGCGGCGCGTCGTCCCCGGATAACCCAGCGTCCAGTTGAAGTCGCCCTCTTTGATGCCGTCCATCGAAATGGTCAGAAACTTCTTAGGCTTGTACGGCACGTTGTTGGACGAGTAGGGCGCGGACTTTCCTTCGGGCGAGACGTAGGCGCGCATGAAAGTGAAGTCGCCGCAATGGCGCGGCCATTCAAAGTTGTCATCATCGCCGCCGTAATTGCCGATGGCATCGGGCGGCGCATAGACGACGCGCACGTCGCGCAGGATGAGATAGGTGAACTTGTAATAGATGAGCCCTTCGCTCATCGGGAGGACGCGGATGCGCTTGCCTGCGGCCTCGTTGCTCTCCGATTCCATCGCGCGAATCTTCGCTTGAACGGCGCGTGCACGCTCGGCCGTCGGAGCATCCGCCGCGATGCCCGCGAGCACTTCGCTCGTCACGTTCTCCAGCTTCTCCGTGATGGTCACGGTGTAGCCCTCTGCGGGCAGCTCTTCGGCGCGAGACATCGCGGCAAAGCCCTGCTCGCCGTAGTTCTTCTCGACCGTCGAAGCCGAGACGAGCGCGTCAAAGGCGACGTGATGATTGGTCAGCAGCAGCCCTTCGGGCGAGACGAACTCTCCGGTGCCTCCGTCCACGATGACGACGGCATCCTTGAGGCTGACGCCGTTCGGGTCGTAAATCTCCTGCGGCTTGATCTTCAGCCCGCGCTTCTGGAGCGGCAGCGAGTTGATCGCATCCGGCAGAAACATCCCCTCGTCTGCGCGAACCAGCGAGAAGAGCAGCAGGAGCGAGAGCAGCGAAGCAACGGCGCGCGTGCCTTTCAGAGAGTTCATGGATGAAGCTTCCTTAACTTTGGGAATCAAGAGCGTGATGAAAGATACTATAGAAGAAATTTCACGCAAAGGCGCGAAGGAAAGACGAAAGCACGCAATCGGCATTCAAGCCCTTGCGTGCTTCCGTCTTATCTTCCAGCCTTTGCGTGAACCCGTCTTCAGTTCGCGCCCGGCAGATACTTGATCGGATTGACCGGCTCGTTATTGATGCGCACTTCGTAATGGAGGTGCGGGCCGGTCGAGCGCCCGGTCGAGCCGACGAGGCCGATGATTTCGCCCCTTGAGATCGTCTGGCCGACGCTGACGTTGATCTGCGAGAGGTGGCCGTAACGCGTCGAA
>JAFBAJ010000119.1 GCA_019247865.1 Acidobacteriota bacterium | reverse complement strand
TAAAGGCTGGCCTTTGGCCTTAGGTCTTTGGCCTTTGTGCAAAGACCTAAGGCCAAAATCCAAAGACCAAAGTTTATGATTATCGGCATTAGTGGTGGGACTGGCTCCGGCAAAACGACCGTCGCGAAAAGTATTCTGCGGTCGGTCAACGCCGAGGATGTGGTCTTCATCCAACAGGACTCCTATTACCGGAACGCGACGGACTTGCCGCTCGATTACAGAGGAGCGGTGAACTTCGACCATCCGGACGCGCTCGACAACGACCTGCTCGTGAATCACATCCGCAGGTTGAAGGCGGGCCACGCGGTCGAGCTGCCGCTCTATGATTTCAAGACGAACATGCGCCTCAGCGAGACCGTCCTGATTGAGCCCAAGCCGATCTTTATTATCGAGGGCATCCTGATCTTTTCAGACCCGCGATTGTTAGAACAGATGGACATCAAGGTTTTCGTAGACACGCCTGACGACATACGTTTCATCCGCCGCCTGCGCCGCGACATAGCCGAACGCGGGCGCTCGCTTGATTCCGTCATCGAGCAATATCTGGAGACTGTGAGACCGATGCACATGCAGTTCGTCGAGCCTTCCAAGCGTTACGCGGATGTCATCATCCCCGAAGGCGGACACAATCTGGTCAGCATCGATCTCATCAGCGGCAAGATACGCGAGCGCCTGTCCAACACATCAACATTGACGAACGGAGCACAGGCATGAGCCAAAGGGATTTGAACTCGCTGATCGAGATCGCACAGGAGGCGCGCGAACGCGCCTTCGCGCCCTTCTCGAACTTTCGCGTCGGCGCGGCGGTCGAGACAGAGGACGGAGAGATTTACACGGGCTGCAATATCGAAAGCGCGAGCTACGGCCTGACGGTCTGCGCCGAACGCGTCGCCATCTGGAAAGCTGTCTCGGAGGGCGCGCGCTGCTTCGGCCGCCTCGTCATCGTGGCCGACACCGAAAGACTGACGCCGCCCTGCGGCACCTGCCGCCAGATCATCTGGGAGCATTGCCGTAACACGACCATCGTCCTCGCCAACCTGCGCGGCGAAACGGAGACCGTTGACATTCAACACCTCCTGCCGCGCGCCTTCGACGCCAAGTATCTGCGCGAAGCTGGAAAAGAGAAAGGGGCTTCCGAGGGATAGCTGTTAAGTGAGTGGGCAGGCATCGGATGATGTTCCTTACCACAAGACCAGCCATTTACGAAAATCAGAATCCGAAGCGACAAGCCTTTCAAGGCTTCACAGATTATCCGGGAAAACCTGAATCTGAAATGACCAAGAATCTATTTCGCACTCTTATCACACTGCTTCTCATGGCGACTCTGACGACACCACTCGCGGCCGATGCACAAGCGCAGGGGCGCGCGGGCCAGCGAGATCGCATTGACTTGTTAATCAGCGGCGGAACCATCGTCACGATGGACGGCGCGCGGCGCGTGATCGAAGACGGCGCGGTAGCAGTTCGGGGCGGCCGCGTCATCGCGGTCGGCGCGCGTGCGGAAGTGGAGGCTGCATATACCGCGAGCGAGAAGATAAATGCGAACGGCAAGGTCGTCATCCCCGGCCTCATCAACGGCCACACGCATATCCCGATGACGCTCTTTCGCGGCCTCGCGGACGACCTTGATCTGAACGAGTGGCTGACGAAATATATCTTTCCGGCTGAGGCGAAGAACGTCTCTGAAGAGTTCGTGCGCGTCGGCACGCGTCTCGGTCTGGCCGAGATGATTCGCGGCGGCACAACGACCTACTGCGACATGTACTACTTCGAGGACGCGATTGCCGACGAGACCGCGAAGGCGGGCGTCCGCGGCGTGCTCGGCGAAACGGTGATCGATTTTCCGGTCGCCGATAACAAGACGCACGCGGAGGCGATGGCTTATACCGAGCGGTTCGTCAAAAAATGGAAGGGCAATCCGCTCATCGTCCCCGCGATTGCGCCGCACGCGCCCTACACAGTCTCCGAAGAGCATCTCAAAGCCGTCCGCGCCTTCTCCGACCGGACGCAGGCCCCGATTGTGATTCACGTCGCCGAGACGCAGAAAGAGGTCGCGGACATCACGAAGGATCACGGCGCGCGCCCTGTGGATTATCTGGCGCGGATCGGTTTTTTGAACGAGCGCGTGATCGCGGCTCACGTCGTCTATGCGAATGAAGAGGAGATCGGCGTCTTAAAACGTCTGGGCGTCGGCGTGGTGCATAATCCTCAGTCGAACATGAAGCTTGCGTCGGGCGTTGCGCCGGTTCCGCGCATGCTCGCAGCAGACCTGAGCCTCGGATTGGGAACGGACGGCGCGGCCTCGAACAACGACCTCAACATGTGGGAAGAGATGGACACAGCCGCCAAGCTGCACAAGCTGATAAGCAATGACCCTAAGGTCGTCTCGGCGCAGGAGGCTTTTGAGCTGGCGACGATACGCGGCGCGCGCGCCCTGCATCTGGACAAAGAGGTGGGCTCCATCGAGGTCGGAAAGCACGCGGACATCGTGATCGTGGACTCCGACGACCTCAACCAGACGCCCTTTTATAACATCTATTCGAGCCTGGTTTACGCGACTAAGGCGGACGATGTGCAGACGGTCGTGATCGAAGGACGCATCGTAATGCGCGATCGGCGGTTGCTAACTTTGGACGAAAGAGATATAAAGGGCCGAGCACGTGCCTTTCGCGAGCAGATTATCAAAAGCCTCGCCCCAGCAGGCACGCCAACAACAGGGAAAAACTGAAGCGTCCGGGCTTGCCTTAAACCGCCTGAGAAGGCGATAATGGGGGCATCAATTGTATTGATGTGCCGATAAGCGAGCCTTCTAGCTCGCTTATTTCTTTTATGGAGTTGTAATAGTGCTGGAAAAATTTAATGTTCAATCCCGACGTCCCTCGTGTCATGCGATCATCCTTTTAAATCTTATTTTAGTTAGCTGCGCTCTCTGTGCGCACGCGCAAACGGCCCCGACGGATGCCGAGGCTTTGCAGAAGCGCATGGCGCGTGCGCGTGCGCTGACGGCGGCTCATAATCTGACCGCGGCGGCGTTCGAGCTGGATGCGATTCGCAGCTCGACGACCGATGAAGTCGTGCGCGATGTCGTGCGTATCATGCTCGTGGATATCTATCTGGAACAGGGCGACTACGCGCGCGCGCAGAGCCTGTTGGAGGAGACTTATAAAGCGCGCTCGGCGCAGAACGAGGGCTCGACCCGCTCCTATTTCGCGGTCGCCGGACAGACGCTCAACGGAGTGCGTGCTCATCTCGAACGCTATCGCACTTTCGGGCTCAACATCGCCGACCGGGATTTGCCTCCTGAAGCCATCAACGATCTGGATCGCCTGCGCGGTCTG
The DNA here is from genome assembly GCA_019247865.1 of Acidobacteriota bacterium. Taxonomy (GTDB): domain Bacteria; phylum Acidobacteriota; class Blastocatellia; order Pyrinomonadales; family Pyrinomonadaceae; genus JACMLC01. Next base: position 3,057 of record JAFBAJ010000119.1, on the reverse strand, counting down.
TTGGAGCGCGTCGCCGAACAGGCCAGAGAGGTCGGAGCCGGAGACGATAAGAATTCCGACGCTTTCGCCCTGCTCGAAGACGTGGCGAATGTGCGCGCGAGCCTCGCGCGCGATATGGAAGATCGCGCACGCTGGCAGGGTCAGATCGCGGAAGCGCGTCAGCATCTGACCACCGCCGCCGGCACGCGCCTTACTACTTTGAGCGTGGCGTCCGTGAGCCCTTCGCCGGCCCTGACGGCCGCGCAGAGCATCACCACGCCGCCTCCGGCTGCGACGCAGCCCGCTGCCTCGACTGCCTCCAACGCTCCGGCTAAATCCGAGAGCGCAAAGGCTGGAGCCAACACCGCTGAAACCGCTGCTGCGACGGCTGCTGGACAACCTCTGAACCTCGGCGCGTTGCTTGAGAAGGCGACGCAGAAAGTCTCTCCGTCCTATCCGGCCTTTGCCAAGACAGCGCATGTCTCCGGCATCGTGCGCGTGGATATGGTGATTGACGAAAAAGGCTCCGTCGTCTCCGCGCAGAGCAGCACCGGCCCGGCCATCCTCCGGCAGGCCGCAATCGACGCCGCCAGACGCTGGAAATTCCGCCCCACGATGAGCGACGGCCAGCCCGTCCGCGTCGTCGGATTTCTCAACTTCAACTTCACTCCACAGTAACCCCTGAGAGCGGCTGTGACGGCTGTATAGTCTTGATAAGTCACAGCTTGTGGAATCTTGACAAAAAAGTAATGTATCTTTATGATGGTACTTCAAAGAGGGGCGACCGTCTGAGATTTGCAGAGGATTTTGTTATGAAGGTTTCGTCGCAGGAAGAATACGGATTGCGGTGCCTGGTGCAGTTGGCGCGGCTGCCTGAGGGCGAGTCCCTGACGCTGGCGCAGATGGCCGAGCGCGAGGGCATCTCGACGGCCAACGCGGGCAAGCTGCTCTGGATTCTGAACAAGGCCGGCCTCGTGCAATCGCACAGAGGAATGAAGGGCGGCTATCAACTGGCGCGCCCGTCGTCGGAGATTCGTCTGAGCGAGGTTATCAAGGTGCTCGACGAAGATACCGTGCAGGAGCATTGCAAGAGCTACACGGGCGTGATGGAGGTCTGCGTACACACGGGCGATTGCGGCATCCGCCCGGTCATCGTCGGCCTGCACGAGATCGTCCAGAACGCGCTCTCGGAGATCACGCTCGCCGAGCTGGTCGGCAACGAGGCCAAGGTGGATGCGACGCTGCATCAGATAGAGGGACTGCAAACTCGTTTCGTGCGCACGCCGAAAGTGAATCTTTAAGCGGGAAGCGAAGCTAAGGGAAAAAGATGAGCACAATCGAAGTTCTGGCTAACAAAGAATACAAGTACGGTTTCGTCACGGACATCGAATCCGATGTGATTCCGAAAGGGCTGTCGGAGGACACGATCCGTCTGATCTCCGCGAAGAAGAACGAGCCGGAGTGGATGCTTGAGTTCCGCCTCAAGGCGTATCGTCACTGGCTGACGATGGAAGAGCCTAAGGGCTGGCCGAACCTCAAATATCCTGAGATCGATTATCAGGACGTGGTCTATTACAGCGCGCCCAAGCAGAAAGAGAAGAAGGCCAGCCTCGACGAGGTTGACCCTGAACTGCTGCGCACGTTTGAGAAGCTCGGCATTCCGCTACAGGAGCAGAAACAACTGGCGGGCGTCGCTGTGGACGCGGTCTTCGATTCGGTCTCTGTGGCGACGACCTACAAAGAGAAGCTGAAGAAGCACGGCGTCATCTTCTGCTCGTTCTCCGAAGCGGTGCAGGAGTACCCGGAGCTGGTCAAAAAATATCTGGGCTCGGTCGTGCCGACGAATGATAACTATTTCGCGGCGCTCAACAGCGCGGTCTTCACGGACGGCTCGTTCGTCTTTATTCCGCAGGGCGTGCGCTGCCCGATGGAGCTCTCGACCTATTTTCGCATCAACAACTCCGAGTCCGGGCAGTTTGAAAGAACTCTGATCGTGGCGGAAGAGCGCTCGCACGTCTCTTATCTGGAGGGCTGCACCGCGCCTAAGTTCGACCGCAATCAGTTGCACGCGGCGGTGGTCGAGCTGGTTGCGCTCGATGACGCTGAGATCAAATACTCGACCGTGCAGAACTGGTACGCGGGCGACGAAGAGGGCAAGGGCGGGATCTATAACTTCGTCACCAAGCGCGGCAAGTGCGCCGGACGCAACTCCAAGATTTCGTGGACGCAGGTCGAGACGGGCTCGGCCATCACCTGGAAATATCCGAGCTGCATCCTGCAGGGCGACAATTCCATCGGCGAGTTCTACTCGGTCGCCCTGACCAATCACGCGCAGCAGGCCGACACGGGCACGAAGATGATCCATCTCGGAAAGAACACGCGCTCGACCATCATCTCGAAGGGCATCTCGGCGGGCAAGTCCAACAACAGCTATCGCGGCCTGGTGAAAGTGATGCCCAAAGCGGAGGGCGCGCGCAACTACACACAGTGCGACTCGATGCTCATCGGCTCGAAATGCGGCGCGAACACGTTTCCCTACATCGAGGTCATGAACAACACCTCGCGCGTCGAGCACGAAGCATCGACGTCGAAGATCAGCGAAGAGCAGCTCTTCTACCTGCAACAGCGCGGCATCTCGCAGGAGGACGCGGTCAGCTTAATCATCAACGGCTTCTGCAAAGATGTCTTTCTACAGCTCCCGATGGAGTTCGCGGTCGAAGCGACGCGCCTGCTCGGGCTCAAGCTGGAAGGCAGTGTGGGGTAAAAGTACTTTTAGCAGAGGAACAATTATTGTGCTGGAAATTCGTAATTTACATGCCAGGATCGGCGAGAACGAGATTTTGAAGGGCATCAGCCTGAAGATCAACAAGGGCGAAGTCCACGCTATCATGGGGCCGAACGGGTCCGGGAAATCGACGCTCGCGAAAGTGCTGGCGGGGCATCCGTCTTATGAGGTGACGGAAGGCGAAGTCTTGTTTGAAGGCCGCAACCTGCTGGAGTTAGCGCCGGACGAGCGTGCGCGCGAGGGCATCTTTCTGGCTTTTCAGTATCCGATAGAGGTGCCGGGCGTCTCGAACG
>JAFBAJ010000057.1 GCA_019247865.1 Acidobacteriota bacterium | reverse complement strand
GCCAGATCAAGGCCACCGCCCATACAGTAGCCGTTGACCGCCGCGATGGTCAGCGCGCGCGCCCGTGCGATCTTTTGAAAGAGTTGCTGTCCGAGATGTGCGAAGGCTGCGGCCCCGTCAGGCGTGAGCGAAGAGAGCTCTCTGATGTTCGCTCCGGAAGCGAAGACATCATTCGTGCCTGTGAAGATGATGGCCGAGAGGTCTGCTTGCTCTGTCAAAGCAGAGACGGCGTCGTCCAGTTCTGCGAGCGTGGCACGAGAGAGGGAATTGCGCTCCTGCGGGCGATTGAGGCGAACGATGGCGACAGAGTCTCTGCGCTCGACGATGATCGGATGACCTGTCGCTTCACCTGTCATTCGCGTGGCTTGACGTTGTCGCGCAGGAAACGAACGATGTCTTCGGTCGAAGTGCCGGGCAGAAAGACCTCCGCAACGCCCTGCTCTTTGAGGCGCGGGATGTCGTCCTGCGGGACGATGCCGCCGACGAGGACGAGGCAATCATCCATCCCTTCATCCCTGAGCAGCGAGATGATGCGCGGGCACAGTGTGTTGTGCGCGCCGCTCAGGATCGAGACCCCGACGGCATCCACGTCCTCCTGCACGGCCGCGGCGGCGATCATCTCCGGCGTCTGCCTGAGACCTGTATAGATGACTTCCATCCCGGCGTCGCGCAGTGCGCGCGCGATCACTTTCGCGCCGCGATCATGGCCGTCCAGACCGGGCTTGGCGACGAGGACACGGATTTTTCTTTCGCTCATAATTCGATACCGCTACGGAATCAGGCTGGCCGCAGAGCCTTTGCGCTGGAGATACGGAGCCAGCTCTGCGTAGCTGAAGAAATATTCGCCCACTGGTTGCAGCGCCTGCACCACGTGCGCAAAGCCTGCGTCGTACAGAAAGGTGATGCCCTTCTCGCCGATGGAGAACTCGTTCAGGTCTTTGGTTTCAATCTTGAGATTCTCGTACAGCGACGGGAGACTCTGCTTCTCTTCGGCGTTGTAATCGTTATTGGTCGCAATCTCTTTCAGGTTCTCCTGAATCTCGGCCTGCAATTTTTCATTCACCTTCGCGGCCAGCTCATGCATCATCGCGGGCTTGAAGATGTCCGACGCTTTGATGAGCTTTCCGGTTTTGAGATTGATGGCGAGATGTTTGTGCTGCGAGTCGGGATAAGCCCCGGAGCCGAGCTCGATGAACGTGATGTCGAGAATGTAGTTCCGGTTGTAGTTGACTGTGTAGTCGAACTCTTCAAGCCAGGTATCCTGCCTGTACTCTTCGAGCGAGCTGTCAAAGATGCTCTTGACTTGCAGGAGCGCGCGCACTCTGTTGAGGACGGCAGGATTGCTGAGCCCGCCTTTGACGAGAGGATAGCTGACCTTCGCCGTCCGACGTTCGGGAAAATCTTTCGTCAGCTTTTTCGGGCGAACGAGAACGACTGTCTTCTTTTCCAGGAGCACCGCGTCGTCTTTGGCGAGCGTCTGCGCGGCTCCGCCAAAGAGGAGCAGGATCAGGGAAGAGAGCAGTATCAAATGGCGCATTCGGTTTCCTTGTCGCATCTCAAAAAGCAGGCTCTTCATAGAGCCCGTACACGTCGCGCAGCGCGTCGCAGATCTCGCCGAGCGTCGCGTAGGCGCGGACGGCTTCGATGGTCGCGGGCATCGTGTTCTCGCCGCTCTGCGTCGCACGCTTCAATCCTTCGAGCGCGTTGGCGACAGCTCCCTTGTCGCGCCGCGTGCGCGTCTTTTCGAGCCGCGCGATCTGGCTCTCGCGCACGCCCTCGTTGATGATGAGAATCGGAACTTCCGGCTCGTCCGACATCTGATACTTGTTGACGCCGACAATCGTTTGCTCGCCGCGTTCGACGGCCTTCTGATATTGATAGGCCGACTCCTGAATCTCGCGCTGCGGAAATCCCTTCTCGATGGCTTCGACCATCCCGCCCATCGCGTCTATCTTCTCAAAGTAATCGAGCGCGCCGTCCTCCATCTTCTTGGTCAGCGCCTCGACGAAGTAGGAGCCGCCGAGCGGGTCGACGGTGTTCGGCACGCCTGTCTCTTCGGCGATGATCTGCTGCGTGCGCAGTGCGATGAGCGCCGCGCGGTCGGTCGGGAGCGCGAGGGCTTCGTCGTAGGAATCCGTGTGCAGCGATTGCGTCCCGCCGAGCACTCCCGCCAGGGCCTGTATCGCCACGCGCACGATGTTGTTGAGCGGCTGCTGGACTGTCAGCGAAACGCCGGCCGTCTGCGTGTGGAAACGTAATTGCAGCGTGCGCTCGCTTTTCGCTCCGAACCGCTCGCGCATGACGCGCGCCCAGATGCGCCGCGCCGCGCGATACTTCGCGATCTCTTCAAAGAAATCGTTGTGCGCGTTGAAGAAGAAGGAGATGCGCGGAACGAACTCGTCCACGTCGAGCCCCGCGCGCACGCCCCAATCCACGTACTCGACGCCGTCGCGCAGAGTGAAAGCCAGCTCCTGCATCGCGGTCGCGCCCGCTTCGCGTATGTGATAGCCGCTGACGGAAATCGGGTTGTAGCGCGGCACGTGCTGTGTGCAGAACTCGAAGGTGTCCGTGACGAGCTTCATCGCCGGGCGGATCGGATAGATCCATTCCTTCTGCGCGATGTACTCCTTCAAAATATCGTTCTGCAACGTGCCCGAAATCTTCTTCCAGTCCGCGCCCTGCTTCTCGGCCACGACCAGATACATCGCCAGAAAGATGGAGGCCGGCGCATTGATCGTCTGCGAGACCGTGACCTCTTCGAGCGGGATGCCGTCAAAGAGTATCTCCATGTCCGCGAGCGAAGAGACGGCGACGCCGCACTTGCCGACTTCGCCCTCTGATAAAGGCGAGTCCGAATCGTAGCCCATCAGCGCGGGCAGATCATAAGCGACAGAGAGCCCTGTCTGCCCCTGATGCATCAGGTACTTGAAGCGCGCGTTCGTCTCCTCGGGCGTGCCGAAGCCCGCGAACTGGCGCATCGTCCAGAGCTTGCCGCGATATCCGGTCGGATGTATGCCGCGCGTGTAAGGGAACTCGCCCGGAAAAGAGATGTCACGCTCGAAGTCTATCCCTTCCGTGTCGGCCGGGGTGTAGAGTCGATTGACCTCTTCGAGCGAGACGCCCTCGAAACGCTGCCTGCGTTCGGGACGCTTCTGAATGACGGGAGCGACCGTTTCCTGCTCCCAACGCTCGGCGGCAGCTTGCTCTGGCGATGTGATCTCTTTCGTTTCAGGCATAATTCCTCTTGACTGTTCGGACGCAGCGGTTGATGCGCTCACGCGCGCTCTGGTTCACAAAAATTTTAGATGATTCGATATTAGTTGACGGCTCACGGCAGTGTCAACCACCTGTTCTTTGAGAGATTTAAAAGAGGAGCGCGACGCCGGGTGGCAGCCCCGCGTCGCGCACAAACGGAAGGAACCCTTGTCAGCAGGAAGCAAAGCAGGGAAGCAGGCGGAAGGCGACAGGCAGGTACAGATTCCTTTGGCCTCCGGTCTCGAACGAGCCTCCCCGATGGACTCATTCGACAGGCACAATAATCTCGTTGGAGCGCACCATGTTGAGCCGCGTCCGTGCGGCGGCCTCGATGGCGCGCGGGTTCTCGCGCAGGCGATGGACTTCGACCGCCAGCGCCGCGTTGTTGTTGCGCAGCGCTTCGACTTCGGTAGAGATCGTCTGAAACTGCTGCGTGGCCGCATTCCTCTCGGCGTGTGTGCGCAGGGTGACTGAGACGCAGAGCGCGAAGGTCGCCAGGATGATCGTCGTGAACAGCACCCACGGCGGAATGATGCCGCCGCGACGGCGAATCTCCGTCCGCGTTCCGATCAGCTCGCGCGAGAGATCGCGCGCCGGAGCGAGCGCCGGCATCGGGCGTGTGGCGACGCGTTGCGTGCGCAGGCGTTGGTCAGTCCAGTAAGTATTTGCGGCCTTGTTCAAGGAGCACCTCCAGGTCTTGTTGTCTCTCCGCTTCGGCGTAAATCCGCACCAGCGGTTCTGTGCCGGATGGACGCATCAACAACCACGTTCCATCATTGAAAATAAATTTGACTCCATCGGCGCGGTTCACGCGCTCTACCTTGCGTCCACCGATCTCTTCTGGCTCGCGCTGCAATCTGTCGGGAAGAGAGGCCGCGATCTCCGGCGTCAAGCGCACTCCGATGCGGCCCGATTCGATCCGCCCGACGCGATTGTATAAATCTTCCAGTTGCTCGCTCAGGCTCGCGCCGCGCGCCGCGACCGCCTCCGCTGCGAGCAGACACGCAAGGATGCCATCTTTCTCCGGGTAGTGACCTTTGATCGAGAGTCCCGCCGATTCTTCCCCGCCGAGGATGATTTTGTCTTCATTGATCAGCTCTCCGATAAATTTGAAGCCCACGGGAGTTTCGTAAACGGGCAAGCCACGCGACTCGGCCACGCGGTCAACGAGGTGCGAAGTGGCGACCGAGCGGGCCACACCTTCCGTCCATCCGCGCGCATCGGCAAGATAATCAAAGAGCAGCGCAATCAACTGATTCGGCGTGATGAACACGCCTCCCTTGTCGAGCACGCCGAACCTGTCGCCATCGCCGTCGGTCGCCAGACCCAGCACGCAATCGTTCTGCTCCATCGCCGCCCGCAACTCGTCCAGGTGGCTCGACTCCGGCTCCGGCGAGCGCCCGCCGAACATCACGTCGCGCCAATCATGTATCGTCTCGACTTCCAGACCGTGCATGCGCAAGGCTTCGTCCAGATAACCTCTGCCAGTCCCCCACAGCGGGTCATAAGCGTAACGCCCGCCAGCTCCTGCGATTGCTTCAAAGTTGATCTTGCCGGCGATCTCCGCCAGATAGCCCGGACGCGGGTCATAAACTTCCGGGGCGCTGCCGCTCTCTGAAGCGGTCTGACTCTCTTCACCACGCGCGCGAATCTCAATAATGCGCTGCTCGACCTGCTTTGTGATCTCCGGCAGAGCGGGCGCGCCGTCGGCCGTCGAAAACTTCATCCCGTTATATTCGGGAGGGTTGTGCGAGGCCGTGAAGTTAATCGCACCGGCCGCCTTCTGGCTCCGAATCGCGTAAGAGATGGTCGGCGTCGGCGTCGGGCCGTTGCATAAAAGGGCGCGAAAACCACGCGCAGAGACCTCTTTGACGCAGGCGGCGGCGAACTGCTCTCCCAGGAAGCGGGTGTCATAACCGACGATGAACGTGTTCTTCTCCACGCCGCCCGCGCGCAACTGCTCGCAGATGGCCTGCGTCACAGTCCTGACGCCCGCGAACGTAAATTCATCGGCGATTATTGCGCGCCAGCCGGATGTTCCGAATCGGATTGCCATTGGTCTCGTCTGATATCGCTGTATCTTTTGTGTAACGAAAACCCAAGATAGTGTGTCGATGAAAGGCGAACGCCCCCAAGTAATGTGCTTTCAAACTCTTTCAATTCTTTGCCTATCAAGCATTTAGCGGCAAAGTGGCCGGACTGTAACATCTACCGACTGGAGTGTAAAGACTTTTCTTTGCAACAAGTTCAGCCCCTAAGTTCAATATTTACTTGAAGTAAGAAGAATATCCCGTGCTGAGCGGCAAACAGTTGGCGAACGGAAATCCGCGAGATGGGCATCAAAGTGCGATGTCTTGGAAACAGGATAGATAGGGGTCGAAACTTTTTATCACAGGTGTGGAAAAACGTATCCCGAACCACCCCTGGCGAGCTTTTGAGATCCCTTTTTCGGGTCGCTCCAGGCCATCTCAGTTATCTGGAAAAGATTCCAAGCATCGCAGCTCCTCTGTACAGGATTGGTGTCATTATGCGACACGCGCCGGAGCGAAACCGTTTTTGAGTGATTCTGACACAGCCGGATAGGGGCTGGAAAGGCGGCTGAGATGCCGTTTGAAGAAGCTAAGTTGTGATATGACAAGGTTTAGCTTGGAAACGCGGAAAGGGCGGCACGGGCCTTGCAATTGAAAGATTGCCATTTTGCCGTCGTCTAAGGTGAATTCCCCCGTCAGGCGATTTAAGTGTAGGCACGCATCAGTATTCCAGAAAAGCTAAAAGGAAAAACATGAAACCGATCAAACACGCCGAGAAGGGCTTGACCGTCATTGCGAGCGGCTTATTCAATGCCATTCAGTCAGTTAATAAATATAAGCCGAACCCGTCTTTCACCCCCAAGTGGTCGGACAAACCGCTTCTCAAGTCCTGGCAGAAATCGAAACCGACCCTGGGCTGGCCGCGCACGACAGACTCGCTCTGCCCCCAGTGCGTGATCGAGGCGCGCGAAGCAATTATCGGCGGCAAGAGAGATGTCAGCACGCTTCTCAACGAAAAGGTCGGCGAGATCAAGGCGCAGATCGTCGAGCGCGACGGACAGATCCTGATGGTCAAAGATTGCCCGGTTCACGGCCACTTTGAAGACCTGATGGCGATTGATTCGAAGTTCCTGACGCACATCGAAGCGATGTTTCCGGGACGCGACATCGAAGCGCATAACGACGAGAAATTGCACAATCACGGTTCCAGCACGATCAAGTACGGTCGCGGCGGCGTGCTCACGGTTGATTTGACCAATCGCTGCAACATGATGTGCGACCCGTGCTTCATGGACGCGAACCAGGTCGGTTTCGTGCACGAGCTGAGCATGGACGACATCAAGGAGATTCTCGACAACGCCATTTCCATCAAGCCGCGTCGCCAGATGTCCGTGCAGTTCTCCGGCGGTGAGCCGACCATCTCGCCGCACTTCCTCGAAGCCGTCAAGTATTCGCGCAAGGTCGGATATAACAGCGTGCAGGCGGCGACCAACGGCATCGAGTTCGCCAAGAGCAAAGAGTTCTGCCGCGAAGCCGCAGAGGCTGGCCTGCGCTACGTCTATCTGCAATTCGACGGCATCGGCAACGACGCCAACAGCCATCGTCAGGTGGGCAACCTGTTCGACGTGAAATTGCGCGCGATTAATAACCTGCACGAAGCCGGCGTGGAGATCGTCCTGGTGACGACGCTGGTCAACGGCATCAACAACGACCAGGTCGGCTCGATCATTCGCTTCGCGCTCGACAATCCTAAGAAGATCGCGTTTCTCTCGTTCCAGCCGGTTTCGTTCACCGGTCGTGATGAAGAGATCACGCCCGAGCGTCGTATGCAGCAGCGTTACACGCTCTCGCATCTGGCGCACGATGTGAAAAGCCAGGTCGGCATCACAGAGCCGACGCGCGACTGGTTCCCGCTCTCGCTAATGGGAGCTTTCGCGGACTTCGCAGACCTCGTGCACGGGCCGGAGGCGGAGTGGGGGCAGGTCTCCTGCGGTTGCCACCCGAACTGCGGCGTCGGCACGGCCGTGATGATCGACAAGGACACCAAAGAGATGAGCCCGGTGCCGGAGTTCCTGAACATTCCGGGGCTCGTCAAAGATATGCAGAAGATCACGGACGCGGCGCGCGGCAAGTGGATGTCGAACCTGATGATGGGCTTGACGCTCCTCAAGCATTACAATCCGTACAAAGCGCCGACGCACTTCTCGCTCTACGAGCTGTTCAAGAAGTTCGACAAGTCGTTCGGCCTGACCGGCAAGGAGTACGGC
>JAFBAJ010000728.1 GCA_019247865.1 Acidobacteriota bacterium | reverse complement strand
CGCACTTTCCTCATCACCAGCTCGTAGGAGAAGCCCTGTCGGAGCAGATGATCGAGGAGGCTCTTGGTTTCGGAGCGCGTTTCGGGGCGACCGCGCAGGCGCACGCGCTTGGCGATGGCGCGATCAATCAGCTCTTCTTCCGGCGTCTCTTCAAAGACGAGGTTGATGGCCTCTTCGGCCGTCTCGCGGTCAACCTTTTTGAGCGAGAGCGCGCGTTGCAGGCGGGTGCGCCCGACCGGTTTCTGGCGCACCTGGAACGAAGCATAGCCGAAGGCGAAACGCTCGTCGTTCAGGTAACCGTACTCCTTCAGCTTTTCGAGCACGGACGCGACCGTCTCCGCGTTCGTCCACTTCTTCTCCAAAAGCCTTTCGCGCAGCTCCTCGATGGAACGCGGTTTGGCCGCGAGCAGCTTGACGGCGCGCTGCATCGTCCGCGCACGCGCCTTCTCCGGGTCGACCGGAGGCGCTTCGCGCTCCAACGTCTCCTCATGCAGCTGTCTTACTTTCGGCTTCCACTTTCTCTGACGCATAATAGATAGATGATTTTGAATTATCGGAACCGGGATGGCAAATGGACGCAGTTTTAATCATAGACAAGCCCGCCGGGTTTACTTCGCATGACGTGGTGGCGCGCGTGCGTCGGCTGTTGCGCGAAAAGCGAGTGGGGCACACGGGGACGCTCGACCCGTTCGCGACCGGCGTGCTGGTCGTGCTCTGCGGGCGCGCGACGAGGCTCGCGCAGTTTTTGAGCGGCGCGGAGAAAGTATACGAGGCCACGATACGCTTCGGCCACGCGACCGAGACGGGAGACGTGACGGGCGCTGTGCGGCCTGAGACGCGCGCACCCGTTTCGTCGCACGAGTTCGCGCGCGATTGGGACGCGGCGAAGATCGAAGCCGCTCTACAGACTTTGCGCGGCGAGATAGAGCAGGTGCCGCCGATGTATTCGGCGAAAAAAGTGCAGGGCCGGAAGCTTTACGAGCTGGCACGCGCGGGCGCGTCGGTCGAGCGCGCGGCCGTGCGCGTGACGGTGCAGGAGTTTGAAGCTCTGCTGACCGGCGGACTTCTGCTCCGGCACGAGGCGGACGGAACGTGCCTGCTGACGGCGCGTGTGAGGTGTTCGGCGGGGACGTATGTGCGTACGCTCGCGGAATCGCTCGGCGAGCGGCTGGGCGTCGGGGCTCATCTGCTCTCCCTGCGCCGGACGCGCGCGGGCGATTTCTCCATCGAGCAGGCTGTGACGCTCGAAGAGCTGCAAAGGCTGGCGGACGAAGGCGGCGCGATGGAGCGTTGGCTGCTGCCGCTGAGCGCCGCGCTCAAACATCTGGGGGCGGCACGGCTGACGGACGAGGCGGCGCGGGCGGCGCTGCACGGCCGGGCTGTGCGCGCGGCGGAAGATTACAGGGACGGGCAACTGGTCGGGATGTACGATGGCGCGGGCCAGCTAATTGCTGTCGCGGCTTATGATGAAGGAGCACAGGCTTTGCGCCCGCGCGTCGTCCTGGCGTCGGAAAAATAAAGCGTTGACTTTGAGCTTGATTGGCTGTGTTATACTTGAGAGCAGCGGACAACGGAAGCGCGGGCGGGCCGCTTCCAAAGATAGATTCATGTGCCCGCATGAAATCATCGGACAGTCGTTCATTGAAAGGTGTCAGCAGCTCTCGACGATGCGCCGCACGCCTGTCGCGCGCGTGCCCGAAGCGCATATCGAAGCTCCACCTGAGCAGAGGACAGAGGGCGTGATTATCCCCACACGCTATCCACGCGCGTCACAAGCCAGAAGAGGTACGAAAAGGCTATGCAAGAGCAGGATGGCAAAAATAGTTTTAATATCAGCGAGCGGCTCGAAGGCTTGCGCCGCGACCGCGAAGCATTGCGCTGGGAGGGATCGTTCCGCGACTATTTTGAATTAGTCTCGCAGAACCCGCGTCTCGCACAGCTCTCTCACGCGCGCATCAACGACATGGTGCACGCCGCCGGCATCGAGAAGCTCAACGAGGGCACACGCGACGAGGTGGCCCGCTACAACTTCTTCGCGCGCGAGCTCTTCGGCATCGAAGAGCCCATCGCGCGCATCGTCGAATACTTCAAATCCGCAGCCCAAAGGTTAGAGGTGCGCAAACGCATCCTGCTGTTGATGGGCCCCGTCGGCGGCGGCAAATCCACCATCGTGACCATGCTCAAGCGCGGCCTCGAAGAATGGACGCGCGAGGAGCAGGGCGCGCTCTTCGCCATCAAAGATTGCCCGATGCACGAAGAGCCCCTGCACCTCATCCCGCACGAGCTGCGCGCCGAGATCGAGAAGCACTACGGCATCTACATCGAAGGCGACCTCTGCCCCCAGTGCCGTTACGCCCTCGAACATACCTACGGCGGCCGCCACGAAGACGTCCGCGTCCATCGCGTCCTCTTCTCCGAAAAAGAGCGCGTCGGCATCGGCACTTTCTCTCCCTCAGACCCCAAGTCACAAGATATTACCGAGCTCACAGGCTCGATTGACCTTTCGACCATCGGCGAGGTCGGGGTGGAGTCGGACCCGCGGGCGTATCGCTTCGACGGGGAGCTGAACATCGCGAATCGCGGGTTGATGGAGTTCGTCGAGATGCTCAAGGTGGACGAGAAGTTTCT
>JAFBAJ010000704.1 GCA_019247865.1 Acidobacteriota bacterium | reverse complement strand
CAGCGAGCTGATCTTGTCGGTCACAGACGCGAAGGTATGCCCCGGCTCGATGACCGGCGCGGTCAGGTGCATCCCTACATCATCATGTGGTTCGTCCACTTCGTGCATGATCTTCCTAAACCTTCTCTTTGATCTCTTCGTTCGGATTACGCAGAGACGCCAGGTACGTCGTGCGCGGCTGCGTGTTCAGCTCTTCGAGCAGGGAATAGTTGCGCTCCTGCGCCTTGAGCTTGGCGACGCGACTGTTCGGGTCGTTGATGTCGCCGAAGACGATGGCTTCGGCCGGACAGACGGCCTGGCAGGCGGTCACGATGTCGCCGTCGCGCACCGGGCGGCCATCCTTCTCGGCCTCGATCTTCGCGTTCTGAATGCGCTGCACACAGTACGTGCATTTCTCCATCACGCCGCGCGAGCGGACGGAGACCTCCGGGTTGCGCATCAGCTTGTAGAGCGGCTCGTTCCAGTCCTGATAGAGCAGGAAGTTGAACCGCCGAACCTTGTACGGGCAGTTGTTCGAGCAGTAGCGCGTCCCGACGCAGCGGTTGTAGACCATGTCGTTGAGCCCTTCGGAGCTGTGCACCGTCGCGTGGACGGGACACACCGGCTCGCACGGAGCCTGCTCGCAGTGCATGCACGGGACGGGCATGAAGAACATGCTCTCAGGGTTGTTCGAGTCGTCGCCCTTGAAGTAACTGTCGATGCGCAGCCAGTGCATCTCGCGGCTCCGCTGCACCTGAGCTTTGCCGACGATCGGGATGTTGTTCTCCGACTGGCAGGCGACGACGCACGCGCTGCATCCGACGCAGGAGCTGATGTCGATTGCCATGCCCCACTTGTGATCTTTGTACTCGTATTGCGGATACATCGAGAGGTTCCTGAGTTCCTCTTCGCGCTTCCGGTTCTCTTCCCTGTGCTCTTCGTCGTCTTCCTTCAGGTAATCGACCAGCGTCTTTTCGCGCACGATGTCGCGCCCGACCATGTTGAAGTGGAGCTGCGTCACGGCCAGCTCGTAACGCTCAGCGGCCTTCGAGACCTCCACTCCGGACGCGAACCAGGGCGTGCTCGACGTGCGAATCTCATAAGCGTTAAAGCCCGCATCGTTGCCGACGCGCCCGGCGAGCTTGCGCCCGTAACCGAGATGCACCGTGATGACGTTGTCCGGCTGGCCGGGCATGATCCACACGGGCACGGGCTTGCTCGTCTGCAAACCCTGGAGCTTGAGCGTGACGGTGTCCGCGTAGACGTTGCCGCCGTGACTGCCGATGTCCATCTCTTTGGCGAGGCCCAGCCGCTCCGCCGTCCGGGGACTGACGAGCGCGGCGTTGTCCCACGTCAGCTTGGTCAGCGGCTTAGGCAGCTCCTGCAACCAGCCGTTGTTGGCGAAGCGCCCGTCGTAAACGGTCGGGTCTGTGCGAAAGATCAGCTCATAACCGTCGGCGGAACTCTGCTGCGCGCTCTGCGCGCCCTGCGCCCAGTTGCCTTTCACAGACACTCCGCTCCTGGGCTGTAAAGCCGTGTTTGCGATCACGCCGTCATGCAGAGCCCTGCGCCAGGCCGATTCAAAATCCTGCGCCGGGGCGGCAGAGCTTTGTGCGGCGGGCGAAGGTGAAGCCTGTGCGCTCGGCGCGGGCGAAGCAGCAGGCGAAGCAGCAGGTGAAGCGGAAGCGGTCGCGGCGCTGGCCTTCTGTCCCGTCCCGAGCTGTTGTCCCTGCCAGTAGGCGCGCAGGATGTCGTAACCAGTGCCGTTCGTCTGCGTCGAGAAGGCTGAGAGAAATTCGTGTGCGCTCTTGCTGTTGTAGAGCGGCTCGATCAGCGGCTGGACGATGGAGACCGTGCCGTCAAAGGCGCGCGCGTCGCTCCACATCTCCAGGTAATGCGATTCCGGGATGTGCCAGTGGCAGAGCGCGGAGGTCTCGTCCCGGTACATGCTGAGGTGCGCGCGCAGCTTTACTTTGTCGAGCCGCGACTGGTCGAACTTGAGATCGGCCGGAGCGTTGTAGACCGGATTGCCGCCGAGCATCACCAGGATCTCCACCTTGCCCGCATCGATCTCTCCGACCAGCTCGCGCAGTCCGTCGAGCTGGCTCCTCTTCGCCTGCTCGTCCGTCGCGCTGACCTCGATGGGGTCCGTATAAATTACCGTCTGCCCGACGTTGCCGAGCGCCTCGTTCATCGCATGCGCCAGCGCGTGCACGACCGGCGATTGTTCGTCGCCGGGGATGACGATGCACTTGCCGCGATGCGCCTCAAGGTCGCGCGCGACGGCCGAGATCCACGAGGCATGCTGCGTATAGTTTGGCGCGCTGGCTCCGCCCGTGTTCGCGCCGAGAGTCGACGCGACGGCGCGCGCAAAGCCCTCGACCTCAGAGGGACGCACGGCCAGCCTGTGATCCGCCTTCATCCCGGTCAGCGTCGGCGTGCTCTCGACGACGTAGAGACGATTCATCTCCTTCTTGTCTTCGGCCACGCGCCGCTTCGTCGCAAAGTCGCGCACGTAGCGCACTGTGCCCGCCCCGCAGGTCAGAAAGTCCGAGTCGAGCGAGAGAATCCGGTCGGCCAGGTCGAAGCGATAGACCGTGTTGACGGGTTGACCGAAAGCCATCATCGCGCCCGTGCGCGCGTTGTCGCGCCCGGCCGGCTCGTACTGAAACCACTTGGCGGAAGGATACTCGGCCAGAATGGCTTTGAGCTGCGCGGCCAGCGTCGGAGAGGTGACCGTCTCCGTCAAAAATCTGAGACCCGCGCCCTGCTTTCCCTTCTGGTCGTCGAGCGCCTTCCGCATGTCCTGCAGAAACGTCGTCCAGGGACGCGACTCTTCCCTGTAGGTCGGAGTCTTCGAGCGATCCGGATCGTAGAGTGTCAGGAGCGAAGCCTGCGCGAAGAGGTCTGTCGCGCCGCGGCTGGTCGGATGATCCGGATTGCCTTCGAGCTTGGTCGGGCGGCCTTCGTTGCTCCGCGCCAGCAGGCCCTGCGCGACGCCCGAGAGCGTGAAGGCCGTCGCAAAGAAGAGCGGTTTGCCGGGCACCAGTTCTTCCGGCTGACGGACGTAAGGGACGATGGACTCGGGCGGCTGATAGACGCAGCCGGAGAGCCCCGCGAGCGCGAGCGAGGCTCCCATGATCTTGAGGAAGTTGCGGCGTCCGACCGGGTCGTTCCATTCGTCCGCCTGATGCGGATACTCGCGCGCGACGAACTCGTGGAACTCGCTGGTGTCGGCGAACTCTTCGAGGCTGCGCCAGTATTCTTTGCCCTGACTTGCCAGAATGCGCTCGCGCATCAGGGCGAAATTCTTCTGCTGATCTTCACTCGGCATCTAAATCATCCTTCATCTCGCTCGCGCCATTATCGGTGGCAGGTCGAGCAACTGGTCATCGTCCGCTCGTCCAGCACGTGGTATTGCGCTTTCAATTCCAGCCCCTGGGCGATCTCTTCCCGCGTCTTGTTCTCGACCCGCCACTTCATGTTGAAGACCTGTTCCTTAGGCCGGATGAACTTCTCCGGCTCGCGGTGACAGGCCAGGCACCATTCCATCTGGAGCGAGGAGGCCTGATAGACGAGCGGCATCTCGTCCACCTGCCCGTGACAGCTGGAGCAGCCGACGCCCTTCGCGACGTGGATGCTGTGGTTGAAATAGACATAGTCGGGCAGGTCGTGGACGCGCGTCCATTCAATCG
>JAFBAJ010000582.1 GCA_019247865.1 Acidobacteriota bacterium | reverse complement strand
AGTCGAGGCAGATGTCCTTGAGCGCGTAAGCCAGAGCGGCGTCATCCGTCCCCGCCTGTCGACGCAGGAGCGCCTCGCGCCCGGCTTCGTCCGCAGCAATGAGACGCGCTGCCAACTCCGCACGTTCCATGCGTTAAGCCTTCAGCTCAAATTCTGGGACTTCGATCTCTGTGCCGGAGAAGCTGATGAGAAGAGAGTATTTGCCCGAAGGAACGCGCGGCAGTGTGAATTCGCAAAGCTCGTTGAGGGGCGCGCTCTCCGCGACGGTTTGGCTGTGGAGGTTTACCAGGCCGCTTGTGCACTCGCCCAGGACCTGCCCGGAGACGACCCACGCGCCGTCGTCCGGAGCCACGCGCAGATCCAGGTCGTGCTCGCCGACGCTGAAGAGCAGCTGGCGCGCGACGGACTGGCCGGAGCGGACGCCGAAGGCAGGGGACAACTGGCGGCTGTCAAAGCTGAGCACGGCCATCACGCGCTGCATGACGGAGGGCTTGGCCTCGGTCGCGCGCGGGCTGAACAGGTTGAGCGCGTGCGAGACGACATCGCGCGGCGCATCGACCGCGGTGTCCTGTCGCATGAGATTGACAAGCTGTGCGAGGCGCGCGAGCTGCCCTGAGCAGTCCGCGCATTCAGACAGGTGCCGGCTGTCGGCCGCATCATCCTGCAGCGTCCGGCGGTTCTCGGCCAGGTCGGCCAGTTTCTCGAATATGATGTGTTGAGTCTTCATCTTCCTATATCAACTTTATCAGGGCGCGTGACATTATCAAAACCCGTCACTCAACACAACAGTGCGTAATTCCTGCCGGGAAATACATCTCTTTTAATTTTCAAGCAGCCGGAGCAATTTTTGCAGGCAGCGCGCGCGCGTCGGCCCGATGCTGCCCTCGGTCGTCCCCAGCGCGGCGGCGATCTCCGCATAAGCCGGAGAGACTGGCTGGTAAAAGAGCATTTGAATCAGCTTGCGGCAACGCTCATCCATCGCGTAGACCGCGCGCCGCACGCGCTCCTGCTCCTCCAGTTGCAGCAGTACTTCGTCCTGCAAGGGCGCGTCGTCGGCCACTTCAAGAGCCGTGTCCTCTTCCCCGCCGTCCGCGTAAATAGCTGTGCCGCCACGACTTTTCTCGCGCGAGATGAGCCGCCAGGTGAGCCGCCGCGCCGTCGTCACGATCCACGCCTGAATCCTTTCGGGCTGCTCGATCTCGTCCAGCTTCTTGAGCAGCGTGGCGAAAACATCCTGAAAGACTTCCGCCGCCTGATCTTCGTCGAGCCCCGCGCGGCGCGGGATGGTATAGATCAGCCGCTGATAGCGATTGACCAGCGCTTCCCACGCGGATTCGTCGCCCTTACGACAGGCCAGGACCAGGTTTTCGTCACTCAAAGTCATCCGGTTTGAAGAGGAGTTCTTGTTCTGTAATGAGAGGATAGGCTGCTCCTTCTCATTTTGTCTAGCGTGCGATGTCCACAAATCGTTCAACGCTCCTCGTTCAAGTAAAAAAATTCCGGTCAGCCATGTATTTTCCAGCGGGCTGCACGCACTGTCCCCAACGGAAGCACCACGTGTTCTGTTTCAGGCTGTGACGGGATGATCTTTTAATTCGCGCTGGATGAGGCTCAGGATTTCGGACGGCAGAAAAGGTTTCTTCAAGACCTCTGCCGCGCCGGACGCCTTGAGCTCACGGATCATCTCCGGCGTGCCGTGCGCCGTGATGACGATGACGCGTATCTCCGGGCTCCGGGCGCGCAAAGCCCTGAGCACGTCCAGGCCGGTCATGTCCGGGAGACGCAGGTCCGTCACCGCCAGCTCAAAGCTGCGCTCGGCGGCCTCCCGTATGCCGTCCGCGCCGCACGATGCCAGCACAGTCTCATAGCCCTGGTCAGCCAGAATCAGCGACAGTGCTTCGGCGATCAACCGCTCGTCATCGATAATTAAGATTTGCCCCGTTCCCATAAAAAAAAACTCTCCCACGCGCGCGCAAAGAGGCCGCGAGATTTAAGGAAATGGCAAGTTTTATGCCGTCCTGACCCACCGAATTATTTGCAGAAAGCTCGTCTTATGGATTGCCGGATAGAACACTTTCGGCCATGAGTGTTCTATTCTGGAATCGCGTTGACACTTTATCCTGCCCGTAATATCTTCCAGAGAATGAAAAGGCTGGAAGTCAGAACAAGCCGTCTGCAATTCATCATGCTGGTGCTGGTCGGGCTCTTTATGGTTCCGCTCGGACTGCTGCTGGTGGTCAATGGATTGACGAAAGGCTCCGGGCCCTCCCTCTCGATGTTGATGATCGGCCTGATGCCGCTGCTTATCTACGGGGTGGTGGCGTGGCTCTTTCTCAGAGCCTATCGCAGATCGGCCAGATATTTTACGGATGAAGGATTGGTGCTCAATGACGGGAAGAGCCTGGCCTGGGCGGACTTGAGCCGGGTGGTT
The DNA here is from genome assembly GCA_019247865.1 of Acidobacteriota bacterium. Classification (GTDB taxonomy): domain Bacteria; phylum Acidobacteriota; class Blastocatellia; order Pyrinomonadales; family Pyrinomonadaceae; genus JACMLC01. Next base: position 4,615 of record JAFBAJ010000582.1, on the reverse strand, counting down.
GAGCAAACCAGACTGAATCGCGTGACCGGCGCTACCTTTATCTGGCGCATCGAAATTCACTTTAAGAACGGCGGCGAGGCATGGCTCCTCCCGACCAAGATCAGCAACTTCTCGGAGGTCTACGCGGCAGTCCGCAGTTTGCCCTGCGAGCAGACAGAGGTCAGAGTTTAGCAAGGACTCTCTATTCCGAGATCGCCTCATCTTCCACCAGAGCCTCGTCAACATTCCTCAAGCCAAACTTTTTGAGTCGGCGATAGAGCGTCGGGCGGTGCAGGTCGAGGATTTCGGCTGTCTTCTTGACGTTGCCGCCGGTGCGTTCGAGTGTCTGGGCGATGGCTTCGCGTTCGATCTCTTCGAGGGTCATGAAGGGCGGGATGACGCAGAGGGTTGGAGATGTGCGCTCGCCCTGAAGCTGTTCGGGCAGATTTTCGGGCATGATCTGCGCGGTCTGGCAGAAGAGCACGGCGCGCTCCATGACGCTTTCGAGTTCGCGTATGTTGCCCGGCCAGTCGTAGCGCGAGAGGGCCGCGAAGGCTGCCTGCGAGATGCCGCGAATCTGCTTGTTATATTTTTCGCTGTACCGTATGAGGAACCTTTCGGCGAGGAGCGCGAGGTCGTCATGCCGCTCGCGCAGGGGCGGAACTTTGAGCTTGATGGTGCTGATGCGAAAGTAGAGGTCCGGACGCAGGATGCCTTCCTGCGAAGCCTGGACCGTGTCGCGGTTCGTGGCCGAGACGAGACGGAAATCAATATCGATCTCATGCTCATCTCCGAGCCGCCGCAGCTTGCGCTCCTGCAAGACGCGCAAGAGTTTCGTCTGCAAGTGCATCGGCATCTCTGCGATCTCATCCAGCAGTAAAGTGCCGCCCGCAGTCGCTTCGATGAGGCCGCGCTTGTCGCGGTCGGCCCCTGTGAACGCGCCCTTCTTGTAGCCGAAGAGCTCCGATTCGATCAGCTCGTGCGGGATGGCCGCGCAGTTGATGCGGATAAAGGGGCGCTCGGCGCGACTGCTCTCCATGTGAAAAGCTGTGGCGATAAGCTCCTTGCCCGTCCCCGACTCGCCTTCGATGAGGACGGAGGCGTCGGACTTGGCGGTCGCACGGATCGTCTCATAGATCTCAAGCATCTTCTGGCTGCGGCCGATCATCCCGAAGGCTTCGCTCTCGTCTGCGAGCGTGCGCTTGAGCTGCTTGTTCTCCTGCCGTATCTGGCTGAACTCGCTGGCGCGCTCGGCGAGCATGATGACCTGATCGGGCGTGAAGGGTTTTTCGATGTAGTAGTAGGCCCCGCGCTTGATGGCCTCAATGGTCACGTCGAGCGAGCCGTGCGCCGTCATCAGAATCACTTCCGTCGCGGCGTTATCGCCCTTGATGTGCGAGATGAGTTCGATGCCGGAGGTGTCCGGCAGGCGCAAGTCCGTGAAGACCAGGTCGAAGGGCGGCCCGTCGAGCAGGCGTTTCGCCTCGGCCCCGTCCGCCGCCGTCAGCACTTCGCAGCCCTGCTCGGTCAGCACCAGCGACAGCGCATCGCGCACGCTGACCTCGTCATCCACCACTAAAATTCTGCTACCTGTTCGCATTCAATCTTTCCTTATGACTCGGGAGGCAATTCGATCTCAATGCGTGTGCCTGCGCCTTCCCGGCTCTCGACGCGAATCGTGCCCTGATGCTGTTCGATGATCTTCTTTGCATACGGCATGCCGAGGCCGAGTCCCTGTGCCTTCGTCGTGTAGAACGGCTCGAAGACGTTTCTGATCTGTTCGTCGGTCATCCCCTTGCCGGTGTCCGTGATCGTGATAAGCAGGGCATCGTCGCTCATCTCTGTCCTGACAGTCAACGTGCCGCCGCCCGCCATCGCCTGAATCGCGTTGAGCATGAGGTTCATCAGGGCCGCGTGGATCGAGGCCTCGTCGAGCATTCCAGCGGGCGCGGGCTCGGCCAGTTCGAGTTTGACAACGATGCTGTTAGCGGTGCTCTGCGGCGCGAGAAGCTCAGCCGTCTCGCTGACCACCGTGTTGAGGTTGACGCGCGTGAGGTTCATGTTGATGGGACGCGCAAAGCTCAGGATCTGCTCGGTCGTCTCGGTCAGGCGGCCGATGCCGTCGGCGATCTTGTTGACGATGTCCATCTCTGCGTCCGTGAGCTTGCCCGCCACCTTGTTCTTGAGATGGAGCGAGTAGAGCCGGAGCCCCGCCAGCGGATTCTTGACCTCGTGCGCGACCTGCGCGGCGACGCGGCCGAGCGCGGCGATCTTCTCGTTATGCATGAGGCGCTCCTGCATCTGCCGCAGCTCCTCTTCGGCGACCTTGCGCGCGGTCACGTCCGTCAGGAGCGCGAGCCCCGCTGTGCGCCCGTCGAAGTCGAGCGTGTGCGAGCTGACCTCCACGTCGATCAGCGTCCCGTCCTTCCGGCGATGTCGCCAGGGGCCGGACTTGTCCTCGTACTCTTTGCGCGTCGCGGCCAGATCATCGAGCAGCGCGGGCACGTCTTCCGGCGGGCGAATGTCCTTGAGCGTCATGCGCAGGAATTCCGCGCGGCTGTAGCCGTAATGGCGAATCGCCGCGTCGTTGACGGCGAGGAAGCGCAGGGTTTCGTAATCGAAGACCCACATCGGCTGCGGGTTGCTCTCGAAGAGGAGGCGGTAACGCTGTTCGGATTCGCGCAGCTCGCGCGTGCGCCCCTCGATCGTGACTTCGAGCAGCTCCGTGTGTCGCTTGAGCTGTGCTTCGAGGTCGAGCTTTTCATCGCTCAGGCGCTTATGCTCGACGGCGCGCATGATGGTCTTGACCAGGACCTCTTTGCTGACGGGTTTGGAGATAAAGTCGTAGGCTCCGGCGCGCACGATCTCCGGCATCTGCGAGATGTTCGGCTCGCCCGTAATCATGACGACGGGCAGGCGCGGGGCGCGCTCGCGCAACTCTTTGAGCAGCTCGATGCCGCTCTTGCGCGGGAGGATGATGTCGATCACGGCGGCGTCGAGCCGGTGCTGCTCGAAGCATTCGAGCGCGCTCTCGAAGTCGGAAGCGGTCAGCGTCTCGTACCCCGCGCGCTTTAAGAACTCGGCCATCGTCCAGCGTATGTTCGGCTCGTCATCCACCAACAAGACTTTCGGCATATTCTCTCTCCCAGGATGGAACTGCCGGAAGCTCGACTATAAAGCGCGTGAAGCTCCCCTGCTCGCTCTCGACCGTGATCGTCCCGCCGTAATCGCGGATGATGCCGAAGCTCAAGCTCAAACCGAGCCCGGTTCCGCCGTGATCGCGCCGCGTCGTAAAGAACGGGTCGAAGATTTTATCGAGGTCGGCCTGGCGGATGCCCGTGCCGCTGTCGTAGAACTCGATGCGTACGAGCTGTCGGGCGTCGCGCGTGACCGCGGGCTCAGTGATGCGAAACAGCTTCTCCTCTGCGCCCGCTTTGGCCTTGAGCGCGTGATGCGCGTTGCTAATCATGTTGACGACCACCTGCCGGAGGCGCGAGCCGTCGGCCTTGACGGGCGGCAAATCTTTCTCGACCTCGATTGAGACCCGGATGCCGTCCTTTTCGAGCTGATGGCCGAAGAGCGAGGTCGAGTTGCTGATGGTCTCGGCGATGTTGACGGGCGTCACCTCGTGCGCGTCGCGCCGCGCGAAGGTGAGCAGGTCGCGGACGATCTTCGTGATGCGCCCGCCCTCGTCGATGATGCCGCTCATGAGACGCTCTTCGTACTCCGTGTGCTCGCTCTTCTCGTCCTTGAGGAGCTGCGCGAAATTGATGATGGCGTTGAGCGGGTTGTTGATCTCGTGCGCGACGCCGGCGGAGAGCTCGCCGATGGAGGCGAGCTTGGATGATTGAAAGAGCTGGCGCTGCATCTCTTCCTTCTCGCCTTCGAGCCGCTTGCGCTCGGACAGGTCGCGGATGATGAGGATGACCAGACGCTCGCGCCCGGTCGCCAGCGCGCTGAACGAAGCGGAGACGGGCACGGTCACGCCCGCAGGAGTTTGAATCTGCAACTCCTGCTCGTTCGATTCGGGCGCGGAGCTGACGACGAAGGCCGCGAGCCGCGCGTAGAGCTCTGCGAGCATGCCTCGCACCGGACACTGATAGAGCTTGCGGATGTCCAGCTCCGGCACCTGTCCGGAACCGGCGTAAGCGACCGTCTCGTCAATCCATTTGGCGAGACCTTCGGCGGTCGTGCCGTCCGGATTACGCTGCGCCAGCTCGCGCACGTCGCGTTCGATCAGCTCCTGCGGCGCGTAGCCCAGAATCTCTCCGAACTTGCGATTGACCTGAACGATCTTGAAGTCTGGAACGGAGACCACGCCGATGCCGTCGTTGGCGTGCTCGAAGAGGAGGCGATAGCGCTCTTCACTCTCGCTGAGGCGACGCTGCTGGCGGCGGACGACTGCGAGGAGCAGGGTCACGACGATGCTGTCCACCGTGACCGAGATGAAGAAGTGCTCCGTCCGCTGCTGTATGATGCGCCGCCGGTCTGCGTTCTCGACGCCCGGATAGCGCGCGTCCACCCACCCGTAAAAGGGCTTCAGCAGGAGCTTCTCCCAGAGGAGAATGACGGCGACGGTGAGCGTCGTGGTGAGGAGGATAAAGAAGAGAATAATCTTGAGATTATTCTTCTCATT
>JAFBAJ010000512.1 GCA_019247865.1 Acidobacteriota bacterium | reverse complement strand
CCGTCACAGGGTCTGCGAAGCCCGCCGCGTCTCCCAGCAGAGCCCAACCCGCGCCGCACGCACGCCGCTCGTCCCACGTCTTCGCATTGAGGCCCGGAATCCGCGCCGCATAGCGCTCGGCCTTCGCGCGCAGCTCCGTCAAAGTCTGCACGTCGCGCGCGCTATCTTTTTTCCGTGCCCGCCACAGATGCGCAGACGCGTCCGCGCGCATGCGGTAGTAGCCGAGCATAAAGCGCCACAACATCTCATCGAGCGTCTGATGATCGAAGGCGTCCTGCGAAGTTGCGATGCCGAATGAGATGTGATCGGGACGCGGGAAAGCCCACGCGTAACCGGCCCAGCCCGGAAGAAAAGCGACCACCGTCGGCGCATCAGTCTCGCGCGGCAACGGCGCGCGGTAACCGAAGGCGACCTCCATCTCGGCCTTCGAGATCGCGCCCGCCAGCTTCTTCGCAATCGGACTGTTCGCGCCGTCCGCCGCGACTATGACTGGCGCGCGCCACTCGCGTCCCTCACGACTGCGCACGACCCAATCCTCCTGCTCGCTCCTGCGCGGCTTGAAGGAGACGCGCTCCGAGAAGATGTGCGCCCCGGCTTCGCCCGCGCGGTCGCGCAGGTAGGAATCGAAAGCCGTCCGCGAGTAGATGGCGAACGGCTCGGCCAGTTTGAGATAGAGCTGCTTGCCGCCCGGCGAGTACATCTCCAGGTCTTCGACCGTGCGCCCGACTGCTTCCAAGAGATGCGGCCACGCCTTCAAAGCCTTCGAGGTCACGCCGCCGCCGCAAGCCTTAGGCTCGCCCGGCGGCCGCCCGTCAAAGAGCGCCACGCGCACGCCCGCACGCGCCAGCTTCTCCGCCGCGAACGACCCGGCAGGCCCTGCTCCGACGATCAGCAGATCATAGCTTTCCATACGCACCTCATCATAAAGGGCTTTCACATCGCGGCGCAATTCCGGCTTGCTCAAGAGCGCGCGTCGTATGTTAGAATGCGAAGCCGTAAACCCCTTTTCATCATCAACGAGAAGAGCGATGGTCAGAAGCTCTGTAGTCTTTGCAGGCATCGCTCCGCATCCGCCGATCATGGTTCCTGAAGTCGGCGGCGGCGCGGCCGAAGAGGTGCGCGCCTCGATCAATGCCATGCGAGACTTCACCGAACGCATCATTGCGAGCGGAGCCGAAACGGTCGTCCTCATCTCGCCGCACGCGCCGCTCGAAGCGCGCTCTTTCGTCGCTTACGGCGAAGAAACTCTCTACGGCAGCTTCGCCAACTTTCGTGCGCCGGGGACGGAGATCGAAGTCGGCATGGATGAAGAGCTGCTGACAGCAATTAGTCAAACCGCGCGCGAAAGAGGCTACGTGGTGAGCGGCATCAAAGGCTACGAGCTGGATCATGGAACGGCCGTCCCGCTCTACTTTCTGCTGCGCAACGGCTGGCGCGGACGCGTCGTCGCGCTCGGCTATACCTTTCTTTCAAACGAAGATCATCTGAGCTTCGGCTCCTGCATACGCGACGCTGCCGCCCGGAGCGGAAAGCCCGTCGCCTTTGTCGCCAGCGGCGATCTGAGCCACAGGCTCAAGCCCGGCGCGCCCGCCGGATATAACGAGACAGCACATCTGTTTGATGAAGAAGTCATCGCAGCCATCGGCGCGGGAACGCCTGAACGGATCATCAACATTGACCCGGAGCTGAGAAGAACCGCGGGCGAATGCGGCTACCGCTCGATGCTCGTCGCCCTCGGCGTGGCCGAGAGCCTGGCTCAGAGCTATGAAGTTCTGAGCTATGAAGCTCCGTTCGGCGTCGGCTATCTGGTGGCGCAGCTCTCCTGCGAACGCGCCGCAGAGAGCGAGCATGTTTCCGACGCATCTCTTGCCGAGAGCCTCCCGGCGCTCGCGCGTCTGGCGACCGAGACGTTTATCCGTGAGGGCCGTCAGATCAAGCCGCCGGCCATCAGCACAGGAACACGCGCGGCCTGCTTCGTCTCGATCAAAACCATGTCGGGAGACCTGCGCGGCTGCATCGGGACAATCGAGCCCGTCAAAGATTCGCTCGAAGAAGAACTGATCGCCAACGCTATCAATGCTGCCACGCGCGATCCGCGTTTTCCGCCCGTCTCGACGGCGGAGCTGACCGACCTGCGTTATTCGGTCGACGTGCTGTCCGAGCCTGAGCCGACGCGCTTTGAAGAGCTCGATCCGAAAGTTTACGGTGTCATCGTCGAAGACGAGCACGGCCTGCGTCGCGGACTGCTCCTGCCGGACATCGAAGGCGTCGAAACAGCAGCGCAGCAGGTCAGCATCGCAGCCCGCAAGGCTGGCATCGATCCCAACGCCCCCCTCAAGCTTTTCCGTTTCTGCGTCGAACGCTTTCGCGAACCGGCGCGGCATCATTCACTCATCAAGGAGTAGACCAATGGCAAATGACAATCAGATCAAATCAACCCTCGACGACAAACCTAAGGACGGCGGCCTGGAAACGCCGGACGCCCCGAATGCTGTGGAGGAAGTGGCTAATGATGAACGAGCGCAGGATTTCGGCGAGTCCGGGCAGTTCGCGCCGGGAGGCTATTATAACCAGCAGAACGTCCTCGCGCCCGACCGCATAGACCTCGACGAAGGAACCAAGACCGGCGGGTCAGAAGGCGACAAGTAAGCTCATCTTAAACAAAAAAACCGCTGCATACGCGAGATGTATGCAGCGGTAAGTTTCCACAGGAGGAAAAAAGGAACTTTATTCTAAGCGAGGCACCTCAGTGTGTCAAATAGTCTCCCGCGAGACTGATCTGTTAGAACTTTTGCCTCACCTCTAAACGTCCAGATTCTTCACATCCAGCGCATTGTCTTCGATGAAACGGCGGCGCGGCTCGACCGCATCGCCCATCAGGACTGTGAAAATCTGCTCCGTCTCCACTCGATCATCCACCTTCACTTGCAGCAGGGTACGTTTTTCAGGATTCATCGTGGTTTCCCAAAGCTGCTCCGGATTCATTTCGCCCAACCCCTTGTACCGCTGGATGGTTAAATCCTTCTTGGCAGCTGCGAGCACGCGGTCGAGCAAGGCTTCGCGCGTGGGAATCTCTTCGCTCGAACCATTCTCTCCGACCACGAAGGGCGCAGGCAGAGAGTTTTCCAGCTTCGTATAAAACTCCACGGCCTTCTGAAATTCTACGTAGCCGGCAAGATTCCAGTCGATGCACACGCTGATGCCCGCGTCCGCAACCGTCTCAATCTTCCACATTCCATGCTCTTCGTCCTCTGAAAGCTTGGTCTTGTATCCTTTCTTAGCCAGAAATCCTTCGATTCTTGCAATAGACTCTTCAGTTTCAAAGATGTGGCGAAGCGTCATACCTTCTTTGCGA
>JAFBAJ010000405.1 GCA_019247865.1 Acidobacteriota bacterium | reverse complement strand
ACCTCGTGCCGAACGATAATAACAACTCGCAGGACATCTTCGTCAGAAACATGCTGACCGGAACCACTTCGCTGGTGAGCGTCAATAGCGTGGGCGGCAGCGGGAATGCGCCCTCGACCGACGCACGCATCAGCGCGGACGGACGGCGCGTCGTCTTCCAGAGCTACGCCAGCGACCTCGTCTCCAACGATACCAACGGATATGTGCCGGATGTCTTCGTGCGCGAACTGCTGACGAATACGACCAGGCTGGTCAGCGTCAGCAACACCGGCGGGAGCGGCAACAGCGATTCCGCCCAATTTACCCTGAGCGCGGACGGACGCTACGTCGCCTTTATCAGCTTCGCCGACAACCTCCTCTTCAGGACCAAAGACACGAACGGGAGGACGGACGTGTTCCTCAGAGACCTCGACGCCGAGACGACGACGCTGGTCAGCATCAGCAGGGTCGCCAACAGAAGCTCCAACCTCGGTGCCTTCCAACCGACCATCAGCGCTGATGGCCGGTTCGTCTGCTTCCAAAGCAGCTCGACCGACCTCACTGCGAACAGCACGAACGGCCTTGGAGATGTCTTCGTCCGCGACACTGTGTTGAAGACCACGACCCTGGTCAGCGTCAACCTGAATGGCGTGGCTCACAGCGGCTACAACGGCATCCAGTGGTCCGGGATGAGCGCGAACGGCAGAGTCGTGCTCTTTACGGCATGGGACACGGATGTGGTGGAGCAGGACAACAACGGCAGGCTGGACCTCTTTGCGCGCGATCTGGCGACGGGCACGACGCAGCTCGTCAGCTCGAAGGTTCCACGCACCGCCTTCCCCCTGTACGAGCAGGACTATTTCAGGTCGCCGGTCATCAGCCCGGATGGAAGGTTCGTGGTGTTCTGTATTAACCGGACAGATATCACGGCACAGAAAAATTTATACCTGCGCGACCTGACGACGGGCAGCCTCAGTTGGCTCAATCCGAACACAGGCTATTCCGGAGCAGACCATCCGGCCATCAGCGCCGACGGGCGAATCATCGCCTTTGAAAGCTACGCCAGCGACCTCCTGCCGAACATCGGCGGCAACGGCAATGTCTACGCCTACGGCAACGCGTTCGCCTCTTTAGCGGAAGAGGGAGGCGTCGAGCTGAAGCAGAATTTTAAGTAAGTCGAGCGGCGGCGCGCTGCTATTTGATTCCGGCGAGGCCGAGCGTGAGGAGCAGTGCGCGCTTGAGGCCGATGTCGCGCCCGCGCGGGTCGTACCATTCTTCGAGGGTGTGCGAGTTGCCGGACGTGCCGCCCGCGCCGAGCGTGACGGCCGGGATGCCGAGCGAGATCGGAATGTTCGAGTCGGTCGAAGAGCGGTCGAGGCGCGGCGCGTAGCCGACGGCGCGCGTCGCCTCTTCGGCGAGCCGCACGATCAAAGCATCGGTCGGCGTCTCGCCGCTCGGCCGGTCTCCGATCAGCTTCAAATCCAGCTCCAACGGCGGGTCTCCGAGGCGACGCGCGGCGTTCTCTTCCTCCGCCGCCTCGCGCGCCGCGCGCCGGAAGAACGCATCGAGCCGTTGCAGCTCTGCCGCCGAAGCCGAACGCAGGTCGACATCCATCATCGCTTCGGTCGGAATCACGTTGACGCCCGCGCCGCCTTCGATGCGACCGACGTTGAAGGTCGTGCGCGGCTCGACCGGAGCCGGATAGCTCGCGAGGCGCGCGACCGCGCGGCCCAGTGCGTGCACCGGATTGGCCGCGCCGAAATCGCCCCAAGAATGGCCGCCCGTCCCGCGCAGCTTCAAACGATAACGACGCGAGCCTAAGGCCGCGTGCGTGATGCGCTCGACGCCCGGCCCGTCCAGACTGATGAAGGCGTCCACGCGCCCGCTCCATTCGCCCTCGCCGAGGAGATAGCGCACGCCGCGCAGGTTGCCCTCGCCCTCTTCCCCGACCGTCCCGACGAAGAGCACAGAGCCTTCCAGCTCGTAATCACCGTCATCGAGAGCCTGCGCCAGCATCAGGAGCGCGATCAGCCCGCAACCGTCATCCGCGATGCCCGGCGCGTAAAGCCTGCCCTGCTCGCGTCGCACTGTGCAATCGGTTCCGCTCGGAAAGACCGTGTCGAGATGCGCGCTCACGACCGTCAGCGGCCGCAGGCTGTTCCCCTTGCGCAGGCCGATGCAGTTGCCCACCTTATCCAGATAGGAATCGGCCAGTCCGTGCTCAAGAAATTTCTGGCGGAAATAATTGGCGCGCTCTTCTTCGCCGAAGGGCGGGGCCGGAATCTCGCAGAGCGCGATCTGCTCCGCGGTGATCTCGGCCGCGCGCGTCGTGAAATGATCGCACGCCCGGCGCACGCGCTCGTCCGCAAGGATGTCTCGCATGATTCTATCGGGCGCGAGCGTGGCTGTGGAAGACATAAGGAACGGCTCTTAAACCAGTTGCATGACGTCTTGTTCTTCGAGCACGGCGGAAGATTTTTTGGCGTGTTCGTAGATGCGTGTGACGCGCTCTTCGCTGGCTTCGAGGCCGCGCGATTCGAGCCAGTAGACGACGTTGGACTTGCCGCTCATGGGGCCGATCTCGATCACCTGCTTGAGACCGAAGAGCCCGGCCGGGACGCCCGAATAGACCAGATCGGCGAGCCCCGGATCGCCTTTCCGGTAGCTCTTGATGACCGCCGCCGCGTGGACGCCCGTCGCCGTGCGAAAAGCGTCGCGCCCGAAGACCGGATAGTTGAGCGGGATCGTCCAGCCGCACGACTCCGCGGCCTTGTCGCAGTATTCGCCGAGGCGCGAAAGATCGTTCTCGATCCAGCCCATGAGCTTGAGATTGACGAGCAGCTGATCCATCGGCGTGTTGCCGACGCGCTCGCCGACGCCCAGCGCAGAGCCGTGTACCTGATCCGCTCCGCCCTCGATGGCCGCGATGGAATTGATGACGCCGAGGCCCCTGTCCTGATGGCCGTGCCAGTCGAGACGCACCGGCTCGCCCTGCTCTTCGATGATGTTTTTGACGAAGCTCACGACCGAGCGTGCTCCGTCCGGCGTCGCGTGTCCGACCGTGTCACAGACGCAGACGGCGCGCGCGCCCGCGCGGATGGCCGTCGTATAGAGCGCGCGGATTGTCTCCGGGTCGGCGCGCGTCGTGTCCTCTGTGACGTACATCACCGGCAAGCCCTCTTTGACGGCGAAGGTGACGGCCTCTTCGGTCAGTTTCAGTAGTTTGTCGAGCGTCCAGTCTTCCGCGTAGAAGCGCACGGGGGATGAGCCGATGAAGGTACAGGCTTCGATGGCGACGCCC
>JAFBAJ010000364.1 GCA_019247865.1 Acidobacteriota bacterium | reverse complement strand
CGATTGAGATCATCGTCATTGAGGATGGCTGCCGCGACGGGACGGCCGGTTATTTGGAGGAATTGGTGCGCACACCCTGGGGGCGCGAACATGTGCGTTGGTACCATGAGGATGATGTGCATGAATTGAAGTGCACCAACCGGGGCTTTGCTGAAGCGCGCGCTCCGCTGATGATGACGTGGCAGGACGATATGTTCCTCCAATGCGACTGGCTCGTGCCGGAGTTGATCGCCAGCTTCGATTATGCGGACCTCGGCCTGCTCTGCCTGAGTCGTGGCCTCGATTGCTTTCCCTTTGACGAGCCGATTCGTGAATGGGAAGACCTGCACGACGAGAGGCGGATGCAGAGCACTATCGGCAAACGCCCCTGGAATCTGTTCCGCTTGCAGGAGGTGGATATCGTGATTCGTCCGTGGGTCGTGCGCCGCGCCGTGATCGAGCGTGTGGGAAAACTGGACGAAGCTTTTTGCCCTTCGGAATGGGACGAGGCGGATCTCTGTTTTCGCCTGCGCGAGGCCGGATGGAAGGCCGCGACTTTCGGTTACGAACGGCTCGGCGCGTATCTACATCTGGGCAGCACGACCCTGAATTTTTCGCCTCAGTACAAACAGCAGGTGTTGCGCAACGGCCGACTCTTTCACGAGCGTTGGGATGAGGAGATTCGCCGCGTGCATCCGCGCTCGCGGCGCACATGGCTGAGGCGGGCTTCGTTGAAGGGATGGACGGCAGCTTTGCAATATGCCCTTCGCGTGGGGCGGAAACGAAGCGGACGGGTTGAAACTTGTGAGCAGGACGCGTAAAGCAGGAATCATCGCCAGCTTCGGCTATCTGCAGTTTGCGCTGGCCTTCGTCTCCGGCATCCTGCTGGTGCCGTTTATTCTCCGGCGTGTCGGAACGCCGACTTACGGTTTGTGGCTGGCGTGCGGCGACCTGCTCGCGCATTCGGCGATGGTTGATCTGGGCGTCCTGAGCGTGCTGCCGTGGCTCATCGCCGAAAAGGATGGGCGGCAGGATCGCGCCGGGATGCGCGAGCTGCTCAACAACGCGCTGGCCGTCGCGCTGTTGACGAGCCTGCTCTATTCAATCGTCGCTTTCTGCATCTGGAAATTCGCCTCCAATCTGGCGCAGCTGGGCGAGACGCAGCGAGAGACGATTGTCGGGCCATTGCTGCTGGTCATCGCCGCCACCGCGCTGGCGTTCCCTTTGCGAACTTTTTCGACCGTGCTGATGGGGTTGCAGGACGTGGTGTTTACGGGTTGTGTGAACATCGGCATGTGGGCTTTGAATATTTGTCTCGTGGTGACGCTGCTGTTGAAAGGCTACGGGCTGTACGCGCTGGCCGCAGCCTCCGCGTTTCCTCCGCTGATCTCTTCGACGCTCTGTTTGATTCGTGTGCGCATGATCGCGCCCGACCTCCTGAGAGGATGGGGACGACCATCGCCGCCGCAAATGTTTTATCTAATCAAGCAGGGCCTCGGAACCTGGATGGGCGGTTTCGGCTGGGCTATGATCGCGGCGAGCGACAGCCTGATTATCCTCTCCGTCATCAGCCCGGAGCAGGTCGTCGTCTATGCCTGCACGCTCAAGCTCGGCGAGATTTTAATGCAGCTCGCGTGGCAGCTTTCGGATAGCGGGCTGGTCGGCCTGGCACAACTCTACGGCGAAGGCAAGCTGGAGCGCGTCCGCGAAGTCGTGCTCTCGATGCTGCGCATCAAGTTGATTGCGGCGGGCGGCGTGGTCTTCATCCTTCTGGCTTTTAACGCAGTCCTCGTGAGCTTCTGGGTCGGAGTTGATAAGTTCGGCGGTTACACACTAAACGCGTTGCTCGCCGCCAGCGTTCTCGCGCTCTCGTTGACAAACGGGCTGTTTGCCCCGGCAGCGACCCTCGGCAGTCGCTTGCAGATAGGAGTATTGACGCTCATGCAGGGCGTCTTGAACGTCGCGTTGGCAATCCCGCTCGGTTACCTGATCGGGTTGCCGGGCATCGCCCTGGCAAGCTTATGCAGCTCCCTGTTTCTCTCATTTCCGTTTGGAGTGCGGATTCTCAATTCTTCGACGCAGCTCTCGCTGGCACAGCTCTGGAAGACCACGCTGCTTCCCTGGTTATTGCGCATCGCGGGCTTGCTCGTGCTGGCCGCCATCGTCGGTTTCTGGCTGCCGCCACGGGCCGTCATCTTAATGATGGTTATCGCGCCACTATTGGGAGCCCTCTACGTGTGGCATATGCGGCCACTCTACGTCGGGCTGCCGGTGCCTTTGAAGGTCAGGCCGTGGCTGGTTAGAATGAGGCTGTTGCCGCAGCTTTGAAGAAAAGTTTTATGCCGGACAATGCATCATGCCCAGCCTGCCGCTCAAGGGACTTAAGCTGCGTGGAATCCGTCACGGTGGAAGTCATCGCCGAAGCCTGGGCGAAAGAGCGTTGGCACGGCAAGGATTCATCCCTGGAAAAAATTCGCGCGTATCTGCTGGCGGATTTAGGAGCGAGCGAGGTCGAATTCTGGCAGTGTCAGCAGTGCGCGCTTGAGTTTGCGCTCCCGATGCGCTCCTGGTCTGCGAACCATTATCCGGTTGAAGAGCACAGTCTGGGGTTCGATCACCTGACTGTCCTGAATGAGCTGGCCGTGCTGCCGCCTTTAAGGATTTTAGATATCGGCTGCGCCGACGGACAATTTCTCGCGCGCGCATCCGCCCTCGGCCACGATCTGACGGGCATTGATTTCGCCGCGGAGGATGTCGAGACAGCCCGGCTCAACGGACTGAATGCTTATGTCGCCGAGGTCGGTCAACTGGGCCGGATGTTTGAAGGCGCGTCGCGGTTTAAGCTCATCACGCTCTTTCAGATTATCGAGCATCTGGACGAGCCGGATAAAATCTTTTCGCAGATTAATGAGATTGCCGATCATGATGCGCGGTTAATCATCGGTTGCCCGTCCGACAGACGCTACACGCGGCGGCTCACTCATCCGCAACGCATCAATCGGAGCGACTTTTGGGACTACCCTCCGCAGCACACTCTGCGTTGGACGCCGAAAGCCTTGGAGGCTTTTCTGCGCCGGCACGGTTGGGAGATCGAAACCATTGCTTACGAGCCTTTAACCCTCATCGGAGCCGCCGCGCATCTGGCCTGTCTGGAACAGAGCACGGCGAATGGAACGACAAACGGCTGGCGGCGTCGCTTGAACACGCTCGGCTGGCTGGTCAAAGTATCGGGCAGTAAATTTTTCGGGCGCGCCACCGGGATGCGTCTTTTAATCAAAGCTCGCCGCCTTTAAGAGAATGAGTTTAAGAGCTGTCGCAAAGAACTTTATTAAGAAGGCCGGTTATGATGTGCATCCTCCTTCGAGAGCATGTTTGTTGAAGGATGCCTTCCCGGACCAGGCTGCCCTGCTCTCAGGCACGGCCGTCAACACGATCTTTGATGTAGGCGCGCATGGCGGCCAAACTGCGCTCAGGTATCGTGAACTGTTTCCGGCGGCGCAGATTTACAGTTTCGAGCCATTCGCGGCCTCCTTCGCGGAGCTTTGTGCGAACTTTGCCGCCGACCCGTCGCTCAAGCCAATGCAACTGGCGATTTCCGACCAGTCCGGTTACAAGCCGTTTCACGTCAATCGAAGCAGCTATACCAATTCATTGCTTTCATCAGTAGAAAGGGAAGGTCTCTATGAGACGCTGACGACTCTTGAAGTGCCTGTCATGCGGATAGATGATTTTTGTGCACAGGAGGGGGTGAACGAAATTCAAATCCTGAAAATGGATATACAGGGCGGTGAGCTGATGGCTCTTGAAGGAGCTGCGCAGATGCTCAGTCGAACATCCATCCGGCTCATCTATTCGGAAATCCTCTTCACCCATTTGTATGAAGGTCAAGCCATGTTCTTTCAGCTTTGTGATTGCCTGTCGCGTTACGATTATCGTTTGTTCGACATGTATAATCTGAGCTATCAGGCCAACGGTCAACTGGCATGGGGCGACGCGATTTTTATCAGCCCTCAAATCGCCGCGATGATTAACCCGATTGGCACATGACTATCCCGATCTGTGCTTGACGCGGAATCTGCTATGAAACTATTTCGCCGGACGGCGCGCTCCGTCAGTGGAACGTTGGGACGCGAGAGTGCGCTCATCAATGCTTTGCGCCCGACCTATGACCGTTTGCTGGATTGGTCGTCGGGCGGCAAGGGGATCGTGCAGACGCTCAACGGGCGCGAGCAGTTTCGCATTGACCCGCACTATCGCGTGCATTTCCCGGAAGTGTACGACCCGAGCGTCTGCGATTTTCTGCGCCGGAGAGTCGGAGCCGGAGCCATCACGCTGGACATCGGCGCACACGTCGGAATTTACGCGCTTTGCATGGCCGCCTGGTCTGAGCCGACGGGACGCGTGCTGGCCTTTGAGCCGAACCCGGCGACTCGCGCCGCGCTGGAAAAGCACGTCGCGTTGAATGCTCTCACAGAGCGCATTGAAGTCATCGCGCAAGCGGTCAGCCGCGAGCCGGGCGAAGCAACCTTCTTCGCTTCAGAGCTCGAAGGGTTCAGCCGCTTGGGCCGCGCGAATCCTGATCGCCCGCAGGCCGCCGAGACGACTTCGATTACTGTGCCTGTGACGACCGTGGATGCGGTCTGTGCCGCGCGCGGGCTGTCGCCAGACTGGATCATTATGGACATAGAGGGTTATGAGGCGGCTGCGCTTGAAGGAGCGCGGGAGACGATTCGGAAGGGGCGCGGGCGGCTCGGTCTGATCGTCGAGATGCATCCGACCTTGTGGGAGATGGCCGGAACCTCGCGCGAAAAAATCGAGACGTTGCTCGCCGAGTTGTCTCTGCGGCCGACCGGGCTCACTGGTCAGGCCGACCCGCTGGCGGATTACGGCATCGTGCATCTGGAATATTGTTGAAGCAGCTCTCTTCTTTGCGAAATATGACAGGGCTCAATCGCTCACAGGCTAATCGTGATTAGCTGGCATATTCTGACAGGCGAGTATCCGCCGCAGCCCGGCGGCGTCAGCGATTACACGCGTCTTGTGGCAAGAGGGTTAGCCGAAGCCGGTGACCGGGTCGAGGTCTGGTCTACGCCGTGCGGCGAGGCGTCGCCGGATGATCCGGGCGTGTCGGTGCATCGCCTGCCGGATCATTTCGGGCCGAGGTCTTTGAAGAAACTGGGCGAGACTTTAAGAGGAGAGCCTGAGCCGCGACGGATTCTGGTGCAGTACGTTCCGCACGCTTTCGGCTGGAAGGCTCTGAATTTCCCTTTCTGTCTCTGGTTGTGGTCGCGGCGCAGAGAGTCTGTCTGGAGCTTCTTTCACGAGGTGGCGTTTCCTTTGAGCCGCACGCAATCGCTCGCGCACAACCTGCTCGGCGCGGGAACGCGAGCCATGGCCTCCCTCGTCGCTCGCGCGTCCGAGCGCATCTTTATCTCCATTCCGGCGTGGGAAGAGACTCTCAAATCGCTCGGCTCAGGCGAGCGTCCAGTCAAGTGGCTGCCGATTCCGAGCAACATTCCGGTCAACGACGATCCCGACGCCGCCGCGACGATTCGCGCGCGTTATGCTGCGCAGAGCGGCTTTGTCATCGGTCACTTCGGAACGTACGGGCAGCACATCGTCGCTCTGTTAAAGCAGGCTGTGCCGCAAGTTCTGGCTGCGGATGAGCGGCGCTTGGTGATCTTACTGGGACGTGGTGGTGAGGTCGTGCAGCGCGAACTGATCGCGCTGCATCCGGGATTGAGAGGCCAGCTTTATGCTTCCGGCGAACTTTCCGCCGCAGAACTCTCCGCGCATTTGCAGTCAGTCGACCTGCTGCTTCAACTTTATCCGGACGGCATCAGCACGCGCCGCACGAGCGCCATGGCCGGGCTGCAACACGGGCTTCCCATCTTGACCACGGGCGGGAACCTGACGGAATCTTTTTGGAGACAGAGCGCGGCGGTCACCCTCGCACCGGTCGGCGATGTGCCGTTCATCGAGCAGGCCGTGCAGCGTTTACAGGAAGACGGAGCGGAGCGCGCAAGGATGAGCGCCGCGGCCAGGGCTCTCTATCAGGAGCAGTTCGACGTGCGGCATACGATTGCCGCCTTGCGCGGCGAGACGGGTCGATAGTTTTTTTATTCATGCGTCTGGCGATTATTAATTGGAGCAATCGAAAGGTCGGCGGCGCGGAGAAATATCTGGCGGACGTGATTCCTGAGTTGGCGAAGCTGGGGCACACCGTCGCCTTCTGGCATGAGGTTGATGAGCCGCTCGAACGCGAACGGATTGCGCTGCCCGACGGAGCGCCAATGTGGTGTGTCTCCGAACTGGGGGCGGCGCGCGCGCTCGCAGCCCTGCGCGCATGGGAGCCAGATTTGATCTACGCGCACGGCCTGCTCGACCCGGAGCTTGAGGCCGAGACGATGCGACTCGCTCCGTCCGTCTTTCTGGCTCATGCCTATTACGGCATGTGCATCAGCGGGACGAAAACTTTCAAAAGCCCGAACGTCGAGCCGTGCGACCGGCGTTTCGGTTTAAAGTGTCTGGCGCATTATTATCCGCGCCGTTGTGGCGGCTTAAACCCTTTGACCATGTGGAGCGATTTCCGGACTCAGTCCAAACGATTGAAGCTCCTGCAAAGCTATGACGCAGTCCTCACTTTGTCAGAGCACATGAGGAACGAATGTCTGAAGCACGGGATAATCGCCGAGCGCGCTTTCGATCTTCCGGCCCTCAAAAGTCCGCTTGAGACGCAAGCGGATTCTGCGACAACTGAGCTGCGAGCGAGAGATGCCTGGCGTCTGTTGTTCGTCGGGCGGATGGATTTTCTCAAAGGCGGCCATCTACTGCTGGAGGCGCTGCCGCAGGTTCAGTCAACGCTTGCTCGCACTCTGCGCGTCACCTTCGCGGGCGATGGGCCAGAGCGCAAAAGCTTGGAAGCGCAGGCGGCGCGCCTTCAATCCTCTGCGCAACTGCGGATTGATTTCACCGGATGGGTCGACAGGGCGCGGCTGGATGCTCTGCTTGAGGAGACAGACCTGCTGGTCTTTCCGAGTCTGTGGCCTGAGCCGTTCGGCCTTATCGGCCCCGAGGCCGGAACGCACGGCGTGCCGGTTGCGGCCTTCGCGTCAGGCGGAACTCGTGACTGGCTGATCGATGGCGTTAACGGTTATCTCGCGGCCGGTGATCCGCCGACGGCTGAAGGATTGGCGCAGGCCATGATTAAATGTCTGCGCTCGCCTGCCGTTCATCAGAGCTTACGTCATCGGGCGCGGGAGATTGCCGGAAGGTTCACACAGCGGAACCACCTGACTGCTCTGTCGCATATCTTTGAACAGGTGCTTGAGGGCCGGGTGTAGTCTTTGATGCGGATTCTCGTCGCACATCATGTCTCGCGTGAGCGCAACGGCGGCATGAGCCGAATCATGGGATTTATACATGACCGGCTCGTCGCCGAAGGGCACACCGTCGACTATTTTTGCGCGGAGGATGTTCCGGCGCGGCTTGACGGTCGCCTGTCTCGCTTTACGTTTCCGCTGCTCGTGCGTCGTCACGCCGCGCGGGCCGCGCGGGCGGGCAGGCCATACGATATTATCAATATTCACGAGCCAAGCTCTGCGGCGGTCGCAGTCAATCGCAAACCTCTGGGGCATCCCAGGATCGTGGTCACGACGCATGGCGTCGAGCGGCGCGGTTGGGAGCTGGCGCTCGAAGAGCTGCGCCTGGGGCGCGAGGGGCCGACGCTGAAAACGCGTCTCGTCTATCCTGCGACGAGTCTCTGGCAATCCGGTTTCGGCCTTCGTCACGCGGATCACATCTTCTGTCTGAATTTTGAAGACCGCGATTATCTCGTCCGGCATCTGAGCTTGCCGGAGCGTGCCATCACCAGAATTTATCCGGGCGCGAATCCCATCTACGCGGAGCAGTCCGCGCGACGCTCTTACGGGCACGTCGAGCGATTGCTGTTCGCCGGAACGTGGCTCAGTCGAAAGGGCACGAA
>JAFBAJ010000308.1 GCA_019247865.1 Acidobacteriota bacterium | reverse complement strand
AGCTCTGTCAGACCTGCCTGCAGGACGTTGCGTGCGCGCGAGCCTCTTAAAACAGAAGCGATCATGCCTTTGCCAAAGCGCCCGCGCATGCGCGCGACGCAGGCCAGCACCTTGCGCACCAGCAAGCCCTCTTCGGGCGTTAAAGCGCGCTGCTCGGTGATGCTGATCTCGGTCGGCACGTGTCCGGCTTCGACCGCCGTCTCGGCCTTGACGCGCGCCAGCTCGACGCGCGCCTGCTCGCTCAGGGCGACTTCGAGATCGAGGCCGACCGGCGCGTTCTCCCTCACGAATCTGTCGAGCTGCGTGGCCGGCTCCAGCGGCGCGGCCTTCGTCCTGACATCTTTTCCGGCGGCCCGCGCGAGGCAGTTGCCGCACGCGCCGCAGACGGGCGCATGGTGCGGGTCGCCGAAGTAGTCGAGGATAAAGGCGCGATAGCAGGCGTCCGTGTAGCAGAAATTTATCATCTCGCGCAGCTTGCGCTGTTCGAGCGCGGCGCGGCGCGCGATCTCGTGCTGCTTGATGCGAAGCTGCCGGACCGGATGCTCGTCCAGCATGAGGACGCCGCGCGTGCGTCTCGCAGGAGTGTAAGAGATGATGCCGCTCGTCTGGAGCGCAGAGAGCGCGCGCCGCGCCGCCGCCGGCTCAAGCCCGGCCGCTTCGGCAAACTCCTTGAGGTCGATCTCGGTCTCTGCGCGCAGGTTGAGATCATAGCCGCCGAGCAGCGCGAAGAGCGCCTGTCGCGTTTTCGTCTCACGCTCTCCGAGCGCGGCGCGTGCTTCATGCGGCGGCTTGAGCAGGCGCAGGGCCGCGCGGTTCTCGCCCGCCGCTCCGCGCTCGATGTGCCCGGCCTTCTCCAGAATGATGAGCGCGGACTGCACAGCCATCTCGTTGCGGAGGCTGGCGCGCGTGGCGATCTCGCTGACCGAGAGCTCGATGCGCTGCTGCCCGGTCGCGACAAGAGCCTGATAGACCTGCGCGATAACATCGGGCGGCGGATACGAGCCTTCGATAAAATAGTCCTGCGTGCGTTTGTCCGCGTAGTTGAAGAAGAGCACGCAGGACGAGGCTTGTCCGTCGCGCCCGGCGCGTCCGATCTCCTGATAGTAAGCCTCGATTGAGCCGGGCATCTGGTAGTGCGCGACAAAGCGTATGTCCGCCTTGTCGATCCCCATCCCGAAGGCGTTGGTGGCGACGATCATCTGCGTCCGCCCGGACATGAACTCGTCCTGCGCGCGCGTGCGTTCGGCTTCGTCCATTCCCGCGTGATAGGCGACGATGCTGAGTCCCGCGAGCTTGAGGCGCGTGGCGACCTGCTCGACGGCCTTGCGCGTCGAGGTGTAGATGATGCCGGAGCCCTGCTGCTCCGAAGCGAGAGCCTTGATGTGCGCGATCTTCTCGCGCTCTTTCTGCGTGTGTACGACCTGGATGGAGAGGTTCGGGCGATCAAAGCCGCTGACGAAGGCGCGCGGCTCTGCGAGTGCGAGCTGCTCGATGATGTCCGCGCGAACGTAAGGCGTGGCGGTCGCGGTCAGCGCGACGACCTGTGGGCGTCCGACCTCTTCGACCGCGCGGCGCAGGCGCAGGTAGTCCGGGCGGAAATCGTGCCCCCATTGCGAGACGCAGTGCGCCTCGTCGACCGCGAAGAGCGAGACGTTCGCGCCGCGCAGGGTCTCGACGAAATGCGTGCTGCGAAAGCGTTCGGGCGCGACGTAGACGAGCTTGAATTCTCCGCGACGGATGGCGTTGATGCGCGCCTTCTGTTCTTCAAAAGTGATCGAGCTATTGATGAAAGTGGCGGGAAGATTGCGCGCCTGAAGCGCGTCCACCTGATCTTTCATGAGGGCGATGAGCGGCGAGACGACGACCGTCGCGCCCTCTTTCATCAATGCCGGGAGCTGGTAGCAGAGGCTTTTACCTCCGCCCGTCGGCATCACCACGACCGTGTCGTGGCCTTCCAGAATCGAGCCGATGACCTCGCGCTGGCCTTCGCGGAAATCTGCGAAACCGAAATGCTGTTTGAGTGCTGAAAGCGCGTCTTCAATAGTTGCCATGCTATGTGAGCCTTAACCGCGAAGGGACAAAGCTATTGTAACCCAGGGCAAGCAGAAGTTTGAAATCCGCGCTTCTTCGAGTCGTGTCCTAAATTGTTTTTCTCTGCGATTTCTCAGCGACTGCTCTGCGTCTCTGCGTTGAGCTGATGCTCTCAAACACTCACCGCAGAGGCGCAGAGTTCACGCAGAAAAAGCGCAGAGAGTTGAATTTAGGTCACCACCCTTCTTCGCAAACTGACACTCTGCCGGGACGCTTCATCCGGTAACGTAGTAAATTGAGCTAGAGTATGATTCAAGCAGCGATTCCCTGATGCCTGTGCTTTTGTTCGAGCTCTTCCTAATTATATTTCCAAAGGAATGACGATGCCTCGCCTGAATCTTAAATCACGTTGGTTTTATGTCATCGTTTTGCTGGCGGCGATTGCCGGTTCGAGCTATTTCGCCGCGCCTCGCGCCTCTGCCGCTACAGACCCGTGCGCAACGCCCTATTTTAAGCGTGTGAACGGAATCTTTCTGGGCTACATCGGGCAGACGACGCGCGCGCTGGTGCACAGGGCAGCGTTCGGGGATTTTAACAACGACGGCAAGCAGGACCTGGTGCTTCTGCAATTGAACCCGAAGACGGCCTATGTCTTTCCGGGGCTGGGCGGGGGACAATTCGGCAGCTCTGTCGGCTACGCGGTCGGAGACGTGCAGTCCACGCCGAGCGATGTCCACATAGGAGACGTCAACGGAGACGGCAAGCTGGACATCATCGTCTATAACTCAGGCGACTTTCATGCGCCCTTCAACACCTGCACGAGCACGGTCTCGACGCTCTTCGGCGATGGCCTCGGCGGCTTTGCGACGCCCGTGACCGCCTCCGCGCCGGCCTGTACGCTGGATGTAGAGGTCGCAGACATGAATAGCGACGGCAAGACCGACCTCGTCTTAGGCGCTGGCATGGACACGCGGATGCTGGTCGGCACGAGCGACGGCACGGGCGGCTTCGCGCTCGCCTACTTCAGCACGGGCAGCGGCGCGCCGGGCGTTTGGAAGGTCGGCGACTTTAATGGCGATAACAAGCCGGACGTGGTCATCGGGACTTCCGATCCGTCCACTTTTCTCGACCGGAAGCTCTCGCTGATGCTTAATAACGGGAGCGGCGGGCTGACGGCTCCGGCGCTCATCACCGCCCTGGACTTTCTCGGCCGTCTGGCGGCGGGCGACCTCAATCTGGACGGCAAAACCGATCTGGTGATGGAAACCTCGACGACGATGAGAATCATGCTCGGAAACGGGATGGGCGGCTTTACGACCACGACGTTCGCAGTGCCTGAGGTCAATGGTGAGAACCTGGCTATCGCAGACTTTAACGGCGACGGTAAGCCGGACATCGCCCGCTCGGGGCTGATCTTACAGGGCAACGGGACGGGCGGCTTCACCGCGACGAACACCTACCCGCCGGGTTTCCCGTCCTACTTTCAGACCGCAGACCTCAACGGGGACGGCAGAGCTGATCTGGCAAACTATAGCGTAGACAATCTCCTCACGACGCCGTTCGGCTTCTCCTTCTATCTGAGCGTCTGCAATCTGGTCAACGACACGAGCCGGCTCGACTACGACGGCGACCGCAAGACGGACGTCGCCGTCTGGAGCCCAGGCACAGGGCAATGGCTGATTCGCAACAGCTCGAACGGCAGCACGCGCATGCAGACGTGGGGGCTCGGCAGCCTCGGCGATAAGCCTGCGCCCGGCGATTACGACGGCGACGGCAAGACAGACCTCGCGGTCTTTCGCACGAGCGACAGCACCTGGTACATCCTCAACAGCGCGGACAACACTTTCCGGGCGCAGTTCTGGGGCGCGAGCGGCGACAAGCCGGTCGCGGCCGATTACGACGGCGACGGCAAGACGGACATCGCTGTCTTTCGTCCCTCGAACGGCGGCTGGTACGCTCTGCGCAGCTCGGACAACACGCTCTACGCGGTGGGCTGGGGCACGAGCGGCGACAAGCCCGTGCCGGAAGATTATGACGGCGACGATAAAGCCGACATCGCTGTCTTTCGCCCGTCGAACGGAGCCTGGTACATCTACCGCAGCTCCGATAATTCTTACGTAGCTCTCCTGTGGGGACTCAGCACGGACGTGCCGATGTCCGGAGACTTTGACGGCGACGGCAAAGCCGACCTGCTGGTTTACAGGTCGAGCGGGAGCGGGGGTATCTTCTGGCTGCGGCGGAGCTTTAACGGTGCTGCGCAGGCTATCTTCGGCACAGGGCAGGTTGACCAGCCGATCACAGGGGATTTTGACGGCGACGGCATCACTGATCTGACTTTGCGCCCCACCAGCGGCGGCTTCTGGCAGTTTCTCAACAGCGGTTCCGTAAGGTCCAATATCGAATGGGGAATGCCGGGCGATGTGCAGGCCACGTCTGCGTATCCGATAGAATAATCATTGCCACAGATCATGGAGTAAGGAGTATAGACATGCATCACTTTCATCACACACTGCGCCTGGTTCTCTTGCTGGCCTTCGCGTTGGGCATCGCCGGTTCGCTGACGATGCCGATCTCGGCTGCGCCGAGCGTGCCGTGCCAGACGCCCGGAAATTTCCGGCGCATCCCGGGCTATATGCTCACGTCTATCAGCTACGAGAAGTTTATCACCCAGGATTTCAACGGAGATGGAAAGGTGGATGTAGCTGGCCTGGCACGTGGCAGTGCCTTGGGGCCATTCAAAGCGGTGGATCTGTTCTTCGGCGACGGCGCGGGCAGTTTCTCCGCCCCGACCACCTACTTTATCGCCAATTCGAGCACCGCTCCGACGGACCTCAAAGCCGGGGACTTTAACGGCGACGGAAAGATTGACCTCATCTCCGTCAACGCAGGCCCGCCGTCTATCAACGGCACCTGCATCAGCACCTTCTCCATCCTCTTCGGCAACGGCAACGGCACCTTTCAGGACGCACTAACCTACAACGTCAACCTCTGCACGCGCGAGGTAGAGGTCGCGGACTTTGACTCCAATGGCCGGGACGATGTGCTGGTCAGGTCAACTCCTTTCGATCAGCCGGACAACGCGCGCATCCTGCTCGGACTGAGCGAGGGCAACGGCATGTTCGGCGCGGCGACGCTCTATGTGCCGAACGGCAGAGCTTATGATCTGGCGGTCGGAGATTTTAACGGCGACGGGAAGCCGGATGTGGTCGCCGCTCTCACGAATGCGAGCGGGACTTCTCTGCATCTGGATGTGTATTTGAATGACGGGACGGGCACGCTGCTCGCTCCGACGCAGATCAGCAATTCCAACACCGGTTACGATGCGATCACCGCCGCCGATCTGAACGGCGACGGGAAGGCCGACGTGGCGGCCTTTAGTCAAAATCCGGCTCTCTTTTCGGTCTATCTCAATAACGGCGCGGGTGGATTCACGCGCACGGATTATGGCGCGTTGCGCATCTCCTCTCCACAGAAGATCGTGGTCGGAGACTTTAACGGCGACAGCAAGCCTGACCTTGCGTCCATGAGCACGATTCTGTACGGCGACGGAGCCGGGAACTTTACCCGGAAAGACATCAAAGACCCGCCTGCGTATCAAGCTTTTACCGTCGGAGATTTTAACGGCGACGGGAGAACAGACTTCTTCCGCAACTTTTACAACATCAATGTCTTCTCGGTGTTTCCCTCTAACGTCAGCGCGCTCGCGACCTTCCTCAGCGATTGCACTGTGCCCGTCCGCGATAAGATAGATTTCGACGGCGACTGGAAGACAGACCTCGCCGTCTGGCGTCCGAGCACGGGGCAATGGGTCATCCAGAACAGCACTGATAACTCCGTCCGCACGCAGCAATGGGGCGGCGCGAGCTTCGGCGATGTGCCCGTGCCCGGCGATTACGATGGAGATGACAGAGCAGACCTCGCAGTCTTTCGCACGAGCAACAGCACGTGGTACATCCTCAACAGTTCGGACGGCACTTTTCGCGGACAGTTCTGGGGCGCGAGCGGAGATAAGCCTGTGCCCGCAGATTATGACGGAGATGGAAAGATCGACATCGCAGTCTTTCGTCCGTCGGACGGCGGCTGGTATGTTTTGAGAAGCTCCGACAACTCGCTCTACGCGGTGGCATGGGGGACGAGCGGAGACAAGCCGGTGCAGGCGGATTACGACGGCGACTACAAGACAGACCTCGCTGTGTTTCGTCCGTCGAACGGCGTCTGGTATATCTTCCGCAGCTCGGACAGCACATTCTTCGCACAGGCTTGGGGCAACAGCACGGACAAGCCCGTGCCTGGAGACTATGACAGCGACGGCCGTGCGGACTTGATGGTGTACCGTTCGAGCACCGGGACGTGGTGGCTGAGCCGCAGCTACAACGGCGCGACGCTGGCCTTGAGCGCCTTCAATCCAAGTGCTGAAGATCAGCCAGTGCCGGGAGACTACGACGGCGACGCCACGACGGACATCGCCATCCGCCGTCCGAGCACGAACCTCTGGCGGCTCAGGGTCAGTTCGAGCGGGGGCTTCGCCTCCGATTTTACCTTCGGGACGAGCAGCGACACGCCCGTCTCAACGGATTATGTGATCGAGTAAGTGCGCGCAGGATAAAGTGCAAGAGGGCAGCTCTCTTCAGCTTTTCTATCGAAGTGGATATCCTTCAAAGGAGAAGACTGCTGCCTCTCTCAAATCGAAGCATTCATCCGTTCGCTGTCATCGCGCTCCTGCTGGCGATGGTGGTTTCGGTCAATCTCGCCGCGCCCGCATCTGCCTATCCGATAGAATAAGGTCTCTGCGGTGTGTGCAGCAGAGGGCGGTAGTTAATTCGTTGACGACTTCGAGCGGCTCATTTAAAGTGTCGCCGGAAAGTATTTTCTGTCGTCCCCCTCCTCCTCCTCTGTCAGCTCGCATATCTCAGGGAGTCTGGTCATGCCTCATTTCAAACACACGCTTCAGAAGCCTTTGTTCATCCTCTTCACCTTGGTCGCCGTCTGTGCGACGAGCCTGATGGTTGCGGCCGCGCCGAGCGTGCCGTGCCAGTCGCCCGGCAACTTCCGGCGCATCCCCGGCTATCGCCTGTATCAGGGCAGTTACTTGCGATTTGTCACGGCGGATTTTAACCGGGACGGAAAGCTGGACATCGCTGCCTTAGGCTTAGAGCTTCAAGT